>NZ_JBOZPS010000010.1:0-178798 GCF_050849305.1 Shewanella sp. MF05960
GGGGTCATCAATGTTTGAAAAGTACTTGAATAGCTGTAGTTGCGACATGGGTTAACTTACTTCTTACTAAAAAGAAGTATAAGATCACAAACTTAAGTCAAGGTAAAGCTTCGTGATCTTGCCCTGGATACCTATGCTTCTACTTGAGCTTATCCAAAATAGTGTTGATAACAGAGGCCTATGATCAGTAAGCTGGTCACACTGGCAACAAAATACGGATTTAGTCTTTCGGAAATCAATGATGACAACACTAACAATTTTAGACGGCGGTATGGGGCGTGAGCTCAAACGTATCGGCGCGCCTTTTTCTCAGCCGCTCTGGAGTGCGCAGGCATTAATTGAGTCGCCACAATTCGTAGCGCAAGCTCATCAAAGCTTTATCGACGCAGGGGCACAGATTATTACGATCAATAGCTATGCCTGTGTCCCTTTTCATTTAGGTGAAGCGCTGTATGCAGAGCAAGGTGCAAAGCTTGCTGAAAAAGCGGCAGATATTGCACGTGAGGTTGTCACTCAGTCTCAACAACAGGTGCTTGTTGCTGGCTCAATCCCCCCTGCCTTAGGCTCCTATCGTCCTGAGTTATTTGAGGCAGAGCGAGCATACGAGATCTGTTCTACCTTGTTTACCGCTCAGGATAACCAGGCCGATATCTGGCTTGCTGAGACAATTGCCAGTATTGCTGAAGCAGAGGTCATTGCTAAGGTGCTAGCCAATACCGATAAGCCCTGTTATTTCGCTTATACTCTGATTGATGAAGTTGACCAGCCGATTCGGCTACGTTCTGGGGAATTGCTCACCGATGCTGTTATGGCATTGTTGACCACTAATGCTACAGGGATCCTTTTTAATTGTTCGATCCCTGAAGTTATCGAGCAAGCCATTAAGGATGTTGTACAAGTATTAGCGCAACACAATAAAACGTTAACTATTGGTGTCTTTGCAAATAGTTTTACCCCAATCCAATCGGGCCATCAAGCCAATGGCACCTTGCAAACGTTGCGTCATGTTTCCGAAGAAGAATACCTTGAGTTTGCCAAGTGCTGGCACAAATTAGGAGCGACCATTATTGGTGGATGTTGTGGTATTTACCCAAGCCACATTAACGCGCTTTCCACATGGCGAGATAGCCTAGAATAAAGAAGCTCACCTGAACCTTGATAAAGAGTAAACCGCCGTTTGCACAGTAACATGCAGGGGTTAGTGTGGCTGGGGGCTTATACCGCTAATACCTTCAGCTACCCGATGATATTTTAATCCACTTTAGTTGCTTCAATCACGATTGAACTACAATCCCCTGTAACATAAGGGCCAAGAACAAACTTTAACGACGAAAAATGATATTCTAAATCACAATTTTGGTATATCGATTCTATTGGGGAACCTTTGGTATTAAACCGTGCGACTATAAGAGTTTCACTTTGTTGAAGGATTACAGCTGAATGTGATGATAAAGCATTTTTAACGTCTTCTTGTAGCATCCCTACTTGTGGTTTTGGCGCGTTAACGAAAGTGGCAATTAGCGCATCCTTTACCTTCAAAGGGTTTTGTTGTTCAACTTTCATCACTTCTTTTAGTTCGGGTTTGTCGGTAGATGAACATGCACTGATTAACAATATTAATAACGCCCATAAGCCAATTTCAATTTTTTCACCACACACTCCTTACAATACAACGATCAAAAACAGTGGCGACTTTATGCGTTCAACTGTTTATGTAGCAACATTGCCACCTATTTTTTAAATATGATTAAACGTTTATTACACAACGACATGAGCTTCTCTAGCGCCCGCACCTAAGGCAATTCCCCTGAGTACACGATCTTTAATGTCTGATAAACCACTTTTAAGAAACTAAAGTTGAAAATCGATATTTTATGCTATTAATTATATAGTTACGACTCAAACCCTATCGATATTAACCCGCAATATAAATACCCCAACCCACAATCAATGTGATAGCGCTAACAAAAGCTAGTTTATTAATTACATTATATTTTTTAGAGTAACCCAACATAAAAATACAATAACCGACTATTGAACTGAAGCCTAATGGTAAATTTGAATAGTTGAGTGCTAATAGCCCTAAAGCAACACCTAATGAAAGTGAGAACAATACGACGATTAAATTTAATTGATTAGTGCTCAAACTCATTTGTTAATTCCAATGTAAACATAACGTTTTAGTATTTATGCGTTGTGTTCAAAGTATGAATCGTTTATTGGACTCGTCCGATGCTACATCCATATTAATCAGTACCTTTTTGCTCAATGTAAGATGCTATAGGAATATGCTTTATTGAGGTAGTCACATTTTGTACAACCTTAAAGATACTCACAGCTACAGCCGGATAAAGTACGGTATCGCGACTAACACTACACCTATGATCAGTAAGCTGGTCACACTGGCAACAAAATACGGATACACGCATAACGTCATGCCGACACACAAAGGTACGATTGCTCGCTGGCGCTTTCCATAGACAAAATAGCCCATTCCAATAGCACCAAACAATACACTCCACATCATCATTGTTGCATCCATTATTGCTCCTTCAAGGTTTTAATAGCTGTGCTGAGTTAAATGCATTTTACTGCTCATTACTAGCGCTAAATAAGGTTGCGCATTGAGTAGCGAAATAAAGAGTAAAAAAGAGTAATCAACTCGTAGCTCTCAATATTCTGACTCAGGGGTATCAATCAATATTCATTATTTTGCGTTTACGGCTGAGCAAAAGCGCTATTAGTCATATTCTTAAATCATACAGCGCCAAAAATGACAGTCATATAAAGCACTTAATGCCATAAATGACACTTTACCTGTACTCGCCTCTGTTAATTAACAACACCGACAATAAGAACAATAAAATTAAAATATAAATTAATACTATTAAACAGTAGCTTACAGTTTTATTTAGTCAATTTAATACCATTAAAACAAAGTTGGCCCGCCCATTGCTATTACAAAGCAAGTTTGTAATCTAATTTTTAGATTCAAACTACCCTAACTTAATTTATTTGGAGTAATAACATGACTGAATCAATCGTATCTTTCCCACAACTTAACCGCCCTGCACCTGCGTTTAATACTAAAACGACTCACGGTATGCGCTCGTTAAATGATTATAAAGGTAAATGGTTAGTATTATTTTCACACCCTGCTGACTTTACCCCTGTTTGTACTACTGAATTTATGGGGTTTGCTCAACGTGCAGGTGAGTTTGCGAAGCTGAATACTGAACTTTTAGGTTTATCAATTGACAGTATTCACTCTCACATTGCTTGGGTACGTAACATTGAAGAAAACTTTGGTGTTGAAATTACGTTCCCAATCATTTCTGACTTATCAATGGAAGTCGCCAAAGCATACGGCATGATCCAACCCGGTGCTAGCGATACCGCAGCGGTAAGAGCGACCTTTATTATTGACCCTGAAGGTATTTTACGCGCAATGGTGTATTACCCAATGAGCAATGGTCGCTCAGTTGATGAATTTGTACGCCTCGTTAAAGCATTACAAACAAGTGATGCAAATGGTGTAGCCACCCCTGAAAACTGGCAGCCTGGTGATGACGTCATTGTTCCACCACCAGCCACAACAGCCGACGCCAAAGCACGTTTAGGCCAAGGATATGATTATGTAGATTGGTACTTCAGCAAGAAATCTATTTAATCCGTTACTGCACAGGGGGTATCCCCCGCCCCTGTGCATCTTTTTTATAGGAGATTTGTAATGAACTCAACATTTAGTGTCCATGAATTTTTAGATGATGACAGTGAAACATTCACCTATGTTATTGCAGATAATGCCACACGCTTTGCGGTGATTATCGATCCGGTTTTAGACTTTGATTATAAGTCCGGGCGAACAGACACCCGCAGTGCTCAACGTGTTCTGCATTGGGTTGAACGCCAAGAATTAAGTGTTAAATGGATACTTGAGACTCACGCACATGCAGATCATTTATCAGCTGCCAGTTATATCCGCGATCAAATTGGTGGTCAAATAGGTATTGGTGAACACATCACTCAAGTGCAACAAACCTTTAAGCAAGTCTTTAATCTTGAAAGTGATTTTTTACCCAATGGCAGCCAGTTTGACCGGTTATTTAAACACAATGAATTGTTGCAAGTGGGCAATATGGCTATTCGTATCATGCACACACCCGGCCATACCCCTGCAGACTTAGCTTACATCATCAATGAACAAGCCGCTTTTGTCGGCGACACCATATTTATGCCCGATGTAGGCACGGCTCGTTGTGATTTCCCTGGTGGTGACGCCAATACCTTATATGACTCAATTCTATCGCTGTTTAGCTTGCCTGAGTCTACGGATATCTATGTTTGTCATGATTATCCAACTGAGGGTCGCAGCCATCAATTTAAAACCCAAGTGGGCCAACAAAAAGCCAACAATATTCATGTTAAAAATGGCATCAGCAAAGCTGAGTTTGTGTCGCTACGTCAAGCTCGTGATGCCACCTTACCCATGCCAAGACTGATATTACCGTCTATTCAGGTCAATATTCGCGCGGGTAACATGCCAGCACCTGAATCGAATGGCACTGTGTATTTAAAAGTGCCGATTAACTTACTTTAAAACATAGGTTATCAATATGATACAAGCCGTTTTAGGTGCGTTAGTTATTGGCTTAGTGCTGAGCATGCTGGGTTCTGGAGGATCAATACTCACGGTTCCTGTGTTGTTATATCTTGTTGGGATGCAACCAGAGCTCGCAATAGCATCGTCTCTTTGTATTGTCGCAGCCATTAGCGCGGTGAGTAGTATCGGGTTTATTAAACAAAAAATGGTCTCATGGCCACATGTTTTTTTGTTTGGTGTACCCGGTATGGCAGGCACGTATTTAGGTGCTTGGATTAGTACCTATTTCACCAGCCAAATCCAACTGAGTGTGTTTGTGGGATTAATGCTGATCGGTGCGGTGATGATGTGGCGCAAACAAAATGCTGAATTCACCCAAGGCAAACTCAAGCTCGCTAACGTGCTATTGCAAGGATTATTAGTCGGTGTCGTCACAGGTTTTGTGGGTGTCGGTGGCGGATTTTTAATTATCCCAGCCTTGGTATTGCTCGGCGGCATTGAAATGTCGTTAGCAGTGGGTACCAGCTTGTTGATTATCACCATGAACTCTTCAATGGGGTTCATTAAATATTATAGCTTGTTGTCTGATCAAGGGCTGCAATTCGACTGGCCTGTTATTGCCATCATGATTGCTGGCGGATTTGTCGGAAGTTTAGCCGGACAGAAGCTTACTCAATACCTCCCTAAAGCCACATTACAAAAAGTATTCGCGGTGTTTTTAGTGGTAATGGCATTGTTTATTACAACTCAATCAATTATTTAGTATCACGAGGCACACATGAAAACTGCTCAAGAATATATTAGTGAAATCAAAACAACGATTGCTGAAGTCAACACGCAGCAATTACTCACAGCAATGTTAAATCCTGACATTATCATTATTGATGTGCGCGAACATGAAGAGTTTTTAACTGGCCATATCGAAGGTGCCGTTAACCTACCTCGGGGTGTATTAGAAATGAAAATTCATGAGCACCCATCAGTTAGCCATCATTGTGAGTGGGTTTTAGCGTTGAATGAGTTGGCAAACAAAGAGATTTATCTTATTTGCCGTACGGGCGGACGCTCTGCATTAGCTGCTGCCTCGTTGCAGAACATGGGCTTTACCAAACCGTTATCGGTTGCTGGTGGCATGATGCAATGGGAGCAAGATGGCTTTCCCGTGATACCTCATAAAATATAGTCTGAGATTCACGGCTTTAATTCATAACTTCACCTTAAACATGAGCCTAACCTTAAACATGAGCTTATCTTTAAACCAAAGCTTATCCTTAAATTAACGCTCATAAGCATCAGTGTGAAGACATGAAGGTTTAGAGGTGAGTTAATATGAGCGAGTCAGTACAGTGCATAAGCATATAAAAATGAGCCATTTATGGCTCTTTTTTATTATTGATTGTTAATGCTTTTACTTATTGCTTATTGCTTATTGCTTATTGCTTATTGCTTATTGCTTATTGCTTAGCAGTATATTGTTACCATTGATTAAGCGGAATTTTTAGAAAGTAATTATCTTCACCTTCTGGGGGCGGTAAGTGTCCTGCCCTAATGTTGAGTTGTATTGCAGGTAATAACAAAGATGGCATGGATGTACCTTGATGTTGCTCTTGATGCAATTGAATAAACTCATCCAAACTTATTTTACCGCCTACGACCCGATTAGTGCGCTTTTGAGCCAGGATTGAGGTTTCAACTATGTTGCTTTGTGTCCACGCAGTTTGCGGCTGATGACCAACAAATACCCGAGTGCTATTAGGCAAGGCTAATATTTTTTGAATGGAGTGGTATAACGTCGCTGCACTGCTGTTGGGGAAATCAGCACTCACGGTACCAATGTCGGGTGAAGCAATAACATCACCAACAAATACGGCATCTTCGATAAGGTAACTCACGCATGCAGGTGTATGCCCTGGAGTATGCATGATGTGTACATCTAAGTGACCTAACTTAATCAGCTCTTCATCAACAAACAACTGGTCAAACTGTTCACCATTACAATGAAAGCTGTCATCCAGGTTAAGGATCCGCTTAAACATATGTTGCACTTTAGTGATGTGCTCGCCTATACCAGTAGAACCACCACGTTTCTGTTTGATATAACATGCAGCAGAAATATGATCGCAATGAGCGTGGGTTTCTAAAATCCATTCAAGCTCGTAGCCATTACTGTCTAAATAGTCAATCATACTGTCTGCTAACACAGTCGTTATTTTACCCGATGCAATATCGAAATCTAACACAGGGTCAATAATGGCACTTTGACGCGAAGCAAGATCGGTCACCACATAACTCACAGAGTGACTGCTTGGGTGATAGAAGGGATCGATGCGGATTTTGCTCATGAACAATTAACTCCCAACAAAAAGCATTGCATTTTTGTTAGATAAAACCCTAATTCAGCCTTTATTTAGCGACATATCAAGGCGGTTATTAACTACAGCATAATGTTAACTGAAAACAAAATAGTAAACTGCGGCGAGAGTCGCAACAAAGGCCCTTCGGCCGCAGAATATGTGATATCGCGGGGTTGCGTTGGCTAATAGAGATTACCCATTAATACGCCATTAACATAACCCACCATACGCTCACCTTAAGGTTTGCCACTTATGGTTTTCAATTGTTCTGTACTGCTGATGACCTTTTGTAATGAAAATGCACCGCGTAAGTCGCCTAATTCAAAGTTTATGGCTTTATCTTCTGGATAAGCTTGTTTAATTAGCGTGCTTAGCTCTGGAGTAATGTTACTGCCATGGCAACCTAAACACAGTTCTTGTGTTGGAATGGCTTTCATATAACGAAACTCAGTCGTGTCACCGTTAACAATGTATTCACTCGCAACAATGGGAGCATCAGCAGCTTGCTTGCCTGCGGCTTTTGTTTGTTCAAATTGCGTTAACTGTGCCAACTCCCAGGCATCTGGTGTGTTATCACTATTACGCACGCGCAAACTGGTTCGTTTGAGTGTCCAACCGTCTTTAGAGTTTTCAGCAGCAATGCTAGGGGCAACTGACTTGCACACAGACACACCGGCAGGAAGTCCACCTTGCTTAATAGCAGCTTGTAGCTGCCCTTTTAATGCCTGACTAAATTGGGCAATTTTTTGATTGGCTTCTTGCTCAAGTTGTTGTTCGGTTAATGGTTGTGCATTGACCATGGAACTGACACAAGATAAAAGTGCAATACTGCTTATGGCTAGGGTTTTAACAAATAAAATATTAGGAGTCTTTGTTGCGTTCATTATTTTTGTTCCTTTTCCTCTTGGGACCAGATGCGGTCTTGAGATATTCAAGGATCTACTTACAAACTTTGTGCCATGTCACAAAATAAAATAAAAAGCCTATTTTATAGCACTATAGGCTAAATAGTCGTTATTGATTTAATGTCCGCGACGTATCTTGTTGACAAAATTGTCACACACTGTCATTTTTGGTGGCATTAATGACAGCTAATTTAGCGCGCATGTTTATGAGAGCTAGCACAATGAAAAATACTACCGTTGTACAATCGATGATCAACGCAATAGATAAGCCGGCCATATTCATCACCCCCGATTATATTATTCATGCCGTAAACCAAGCGTATATTGAAACCTATGATACAGAGGTAACGTTAGGTAAAAGTCGTTGTCATCAAATATCTCATCACAGCGATGAACCTTGTGACAAACATGGCGAGGAATGTCCGTTACAGCAGTGCCAAAAAACCACGCGCGCAGCAAACGCCGTTCACATACACAGTACTGCTCAAGGTAAATCGTATTGCGACATTTTAATGAAGCCCATTAAAGATGATGCAGGCATGATCATGGGCTTTCTTGAGATTTTAGATTCCATTGACTATGCATCAACTGAATCAAAAAAAGACACCATGGTGGGCCAATCGGCTCCGTTTAAACAAATGCTCAATAAAATCAACCGAGCATCGCAATCAAACATCGCTGTATTGCTGCAAGGTGAAACAGGTGCGGGTAAAGAGTTAGTCGCAAAAGCCGTACACCAAGCCAGTAATAGAAGCGACAAACCATTTGTGGTCATTGAATGTACCGGACTGAGCGAAAATCTATTTGAAAGTGAGCTATTTGGTTTTGAAAAAGGGGCTTTTACAGGCGCGACCACCAGTAAAAAAGGACTCATTGAAATTGCCCATGGTGGGACAGTTTTTTTTGATGAGATTGGTGATGTCCCCATGAACATGCAAGTTAAGTTATTGAGGTTACTCGAAACACAATGTTATCGAGCGGTGGGCGGCTTAAAGCAAAAACGATCTGATTTTAGATTAGTCAGTGCCAGTCATAAAAACTTACTTGAATTGGTGGATAAAGGTGAATTTAGACGAGATTTGTATTATCGCATCGCTGGTTTCCCAATATACCTCCCCTCATTGCGTGAGCGACAAGATGACATTCCAACCTTGATCAATCATTTTATGAAGTTGTCAGACTATAAACACAAAAAGTTTTCAGCCAATGCGTTACAACTCCTTAGCAGTTACTCGTTCCCGGGTAATATTCGTGAACTAAGAAATATTATTGAACAGTCTGCGCTGATAGCTAATGAAGATTTGATCCATAGTAGTGATTTACCTGAAAGCATCAATGCAACCGCCAGCAAAGCAGCGACTCAGCACACACCAGGCTTTGATGCTAGTGCTGTTAATCTCACTGAGACGAAATTGATGAGTTTAGATGATCTTGAATCCGAGTATTTATCGCAAGTGTGTCTACAATTTACAGGTTCGCCCGCCGAATTGGCCATCATACTCAATGTCAGCTTGCGAACCTTATATCGTAAATTACAACGATACGGTTTAAAGCTGTAAGCTTGCGTGATACTTCTGCTGCAATGTGAGCGCTTAACGAATAAAGTATTACTTTTAACTACGGTGTTTAACTCTCACATTCAGATCAAGTACCTAACTCTAACCACTAAATTCTAGCCACTTAATTCTAACCACTTCACTTCTGGATTCAACACTCTGGCAGCTCAGCTATGATGCTCTACTCAAGCGCTCAACTACGACTCTCACTTGAGTCGTTTAATTCGCACGTAATAACGAATGCTTTTTCTGGCAACAGCGCTTGATATGCATGGGTTCGCTTAAGTCTATATCACTTTCGCCATGTTCATGAGAATTACAATGTCCGCCATGACAACCACTTTCACCATGGTTATGATCGCAACATCCGCCTTTACCTTGTTTAGCGATATGCTTGGTTGAAGGTCTGCCCTGCGATGCATCAAGGTATGGCTCACATTCAGCTAAGTGTTCGTTGGCAAAATAAGCAATCTCTGTACGACCATTTTTGGCATGAAAAACATCGAGTTGTTGGTTAAGTAACTTAGACAACAATTGTTGGCCAATATTTCTCACAATCACTCGGGTCGCGCCATGGGCTTTGATAAGTTCAACTAACTTACGTTTACCTTCACAGCCATCGCTCAATGCCGGATTATCAAATCGCGAAACAATACTGGCTTGTTCATTAACCATAATGAAACTCTCCGCTTTGCTAAAATGGTTAGCAATATGCTCATCTTTAATAGGTATGACTGTAATCATTATGTCCTCTCTTGCAGTTAATTCACTGCGATAATTAATATTGTTTGGTACCAGTTACCCAATCCTTTTTAGATTACGCACACAAGTAAATGGCATATGCTATTTATATACCCATTAATAGCATATGCCAAATACTTTTTTGTTATTTTGATTCTTACATCACAGTGTCTTCATACAATCTTGTTTGAGGCACGATTTTGATTTTAATGAGGCTTGACGTTATCAGCGTTCGCGATTGAGCTTATGGTTGGCTTGCAGGACAAGCCTGTTATATGAAAACCACTTATAAACAAGCGTGATATAGCGTGTGCCTCATCGTATTAACATGCCACAAGCGTGAGTCTGGTCGATTATTTGAACAAAAAAATAATTACAGCTGCAATAATTAATAAAAACCGACAATAACGTCATAAATAGCTACTAAAAACAATAATTGATATATAACAATTACTTAAAGCAACCAAGCTCAATCACCTAGCAATAAAGTGACGCGGTTATAGTGATCTAAATCAAACAACTGCTTGATAATTAGAGGTCTAATCATTAGTATTGTTATTAATTGAGCGTTCAATTAATAACGTTTCAGCCAAAAAAGGATGTCACTAATGTCAAGACCAGCAATGAAAAACGTCAGACAACAACAGCTCATAGATGCCACGTTAATGTCAGTCGAACGTCATGGATTACAGCACACCACAATTAATACGATCAGTGGTTTAGCGGGTATGTCATCAGGGATCATCAGCCACTACTTTGGTGGCAAACAAGGGTTAATTGAAGCCACGCAAAAATTCTTATTAGAAGAATTGAAGCAAGCCTTACTGACCAGAACGTCAGGCAAAACATTAACCCCAATGGCAAGATTATCAATGATAGTTGAAGCTAACTTTACTGAACTTCAACGTTCTAGTGCGGCAACAAAAACGTGGTTAAGTTTTTGGTCTCAAGCCATGCACGACCCAGGACTGGCTAGACTGCAATACATCAATAATCAGCGTCTATACAGCAACCTGCTTTATTCATTTAAACAATTATTACCCAAAACAGACGCGATTAATGCCGCCAAACAAACCGCGGCAATTATCGACGGGTTTTGGTTACGCAGTGCGTTAAGCCACAGCCCTGTAGAAGATTTTAAGCAAGCCCAAATTTTATCTAAAGCCTTTATAGAGGCTGTGATCGTGCAACACGGAGAAATTGAATGTCAGCGTTAATCACATACCAAAATTACGTTCATGGTAAGTACATATCTAATGGCAGCGGAGAAACCTTCGAAGTCGTTAATCCTGCAACAGGCAGCGTAAGTTATTTAGTAGAAGTCGCGACAGAAGCGGTACAACACGCCGCAATTGAGAGTGCCAAAACAGGTTTTGCCGTGTGGTCAAAGATGACACCGATGGAACGTAGCCGTATTTTATTAAAAGCAGTAGCCATACTTCGTGAACACAACGACGAGCTTGCCGCAGGTGAAGTGCTTGACACCGGTAAACCCTGGCAAGAAGCCTCGGTTGTTGATGTCGTTACCGGCGCAGATTCAATCGAGTTTTTTGCAGGTTTAGCGCCTAGCATTGAAGGTAATCAACAATCTATTGGTGATGACTTTTACTACACTCGCCGTGAGCCGTTAGGCATTTGTGCTGGCATTGGCGCATGGAACTATCCATTACAAATTGCATGCTGGAAAGCGGCCCCTGCACTTGCTTGCGGCAATGTAATGATTTTTAAACCCTCTGAAGAAACGCCTCGCGGTGCAATGCGTTTAGCAGAAATATTCACTCAAGCAGGCGTACCCGATGGCGTGTTTAACGTTGTTCAAGGTGATGGCCGTGTAGGTGCCTGGTTAACCACCCATGACGATATTGCCAAAGTGTCATTTACTGGCGAAGTCGGCACGGGCACCAAAGTGATGGCTGCAGCATCAAGTACCTTAAAAGAAGTGACCATGGAGCTTGGCGGTAAATCACCGTTAATCATCTTTGATGATGCCGATGTTGAAAATGCGGTATCAGCAGCCATGCTGGCGAACTTTTATACCCAAGGTGAAGTGTGTACTAATGGCACACGCGTATTTGTGCAAAAAAACATGTACCCACAATTTATTGAGCGCTTAAAGCAACGCACTGAAAATAATATTGTTTGTGGCGATCCGATGGATGCAGAAACCAATTTTGGCGCATTAATCTCACGAGCACATCAACAAAAAGTGCTTGAGTATATCGCTATTGGTAAAAAAGAAGGTGCCACCTTATTAACCGGTGGTGTGGCATTAAGCCCTAATAATGCACCTCATGGTTTTTTTGTTGCTCCTACTGTCTTTACTGATTGCACTGATGACATGACCATTGCCAAAGAAGAGATTTTTGGCCCGGTAATGTCAGTCTTTACCTTTGATGATGAAGATGAAGTGATTCAGCGAGCCAATAACACTCACTTAGGTTTAGCCGCTGGCGTATTTACCCAGGACATTACTCGCGCTCACCGTGTGATTCACCAAATGCAAGCCGGTATTTGCTGGATAAACGCCTATGGCGCATCGCCAGCAGAAATGCCTGTGGGTGGTTACAAGATGTCTGGTATTGGTCGTGAAAATGGCTCTGAAACCTTAAAAGCGTATACCCAAATTAAAGCGGTTTACGTGGGTATGCAGTCACTTGAAAGCCCATTTTAGGAGTGACCCAATTAATGTCTACGCAAATGTCTCATGAATACGATTATATTATTGTTGGTGCCGGTAGCGCAGGTTGTGTATTAGCCAACCGCTTAACCGAAAACCCAGACAATAAAGTATTAATTTTAGAAACTGGTGGTAGTGATAAGAGTATTTTTATCCAAATGCCAACCGCCCTTTCAATCCCGATGAATACTAAAAAGTATGCATGGCAGTTTGAAACACAAGCCGAGCCACATTTAGATAACCGTCGTATGCATTGTCCTCGCGGTAAAGTGTTGGGCGGCTCATCGTCAATTAACGGCATGGTGTATGTACGTGGTCATGCACGTGATTTTGACGAGTGGCAACAACATGGTGCAAAAGATTGGAACTACGCCCATTGTTTACCGTATTTCAAAAAAGCCGAAACATGGTCATTTGGTGGCAACGTTTACCGCGGCGACACGGGTCCTTTAGCGGTGAACAACGGTAACGAAATGAAAAACCCGTTGTATCAAGCTTTTGTGGATGCAGGTGTCGATGCCGGATACTTAGCGACGAGTGATTATAATGCCAGTCAGCAAGAAGGCTTTGGCCCAATGCACATGACCGTTAAAAATGGCGTTCGTTGGTCTACTGCTAACGCTTATCTTCGTCCGGCGATGAAACGCGACAATTTAACCGTAGTGACTCATGCGTTAGTGCATAACGTCATAATGCAAGACAAAACAGCCGTTGGCGTGCGTTACGAGCGTAAAGGCCAAATGATTGATGTGCACTGCAATAAAGAAGTGGTGTTGTCTGCAGGCTCTATCGGTTCGCCACACATTTTACAATTGTCTGGTATTGGCGATAAGCAAATCTTAGCCGACGCAGGAATTGAAACCGTTCACCACTTACCTGGTGTCGGTCAAAATCTTCAAGATCATTTAGAGTTTTATTTCCAATTTAAGTGCTTACAGCCTATTTCACTCAACGGAAAGTTAGACCCACTGAATAAGCTATTCATTGGTACCCGTTGGATTTTAGATAAATCAGGCTTAGGTGCGACAAACCATTTTGAATCTTGTGGCTTTATCCGCTCAAAACCCGGTTTAGAGTGGCCAGATTTGCAATACCACTTTTTACCTGCAGCAATGCGTTATGACGGTAAAGAAGCGTTTGCCGGTCACGGATTTCAAGTTCACATTGGCCATAACAAGCCAAAAAGTCGCGGTGCAGTGACCGTTGTCTCTAAAGATGCCAAGGTTGCCCCACAAATTCAGTTTAATTATTTATCGCATCAAGATGACATCGAAGGCTTTAGAGCTTGCGTAAGGTTAACGCGTGAAATTATTAATCAACCTGCATTAGATGAATACCGTGGTGAAGAAATTCAACCGGGCTTAGCCATACAAACCGACGAACAAATCGATGCGTTTGTGCGCAGTTCAGTTGAAAGTGCCTACCACCCTTCTTGCTCATGCAAAATGGGTGAAGATGCTATGGCGGTTGTCGATTCAGACACTAAAGTGCACGGTATTAAAGGCTTAAGAGTGGTTGATTCGTCGATATTTCCGACGATACCAAACGGTAATTTAAACTCACCAACGATTATGGTGGCCGAGCGTGCAGCAGACATTATTTTAGGTAAACAAACGCTAGCGCCGAGCTTTGCCAAGGTGACTATCGCCGATGATTGGCAATCTCAGCAGCGGGTAAAAGCGCCAAAAAGATCGCTGAGTTAATCCATCAGTTTGAGGTAAAGGTCTTTGGTCAACCTACAATTTTGTGAATGACCAATTTAGCTATGTTCAATCTATCAGGGTTTAACTATCGACAGCGATACTTAAGGCTTGAGGGCATAACCGCCTTTAAACATTGTTCTATGGCATTAAATAAAACATACAACAAGGAGCCAACATCATGTTTGCAAACACAATTAAATCAGGGGTTAAGTAATGACGACCTGGTTATCAATAGGTATTTTATTTACGTTCGCCGCTATCGCATTTGTGATTTATCGCTGGGGTAATATGCAATGTATTGGTGTGACGCCTGTACGTAAGTTTACTTTTATTGCGATTCTCTTTACCTCTGGTTTAGATGTGGGACTGATTATGTTCCCGCTGACTGAATTTGCGGGATATGCCGATTTAGCCGCCAGCCCTGAGTATGGTTTTACCAATCCCCTCGCCATTGAGTTTGGTTTTTGGGCTTGTTTAATTTGGGCTTTTTACTTTTTAACCTGTTTCTATTTCTGTGTTATTGAACCCAGAGTGAAGTATTTTGAAATTCCGTTAATCAAGTTTATTAATAACCTGGTTATTATCGGTACCTGTGCATTCACCGCATACTTACTCCTAAGTAACTTACCATGGTATTTACCTAACTTAGGTGACGGTGAATCGGTTGTGAGTACATTCTATCTCATTGTATTTATGGTAATTGCCGCTGCTGTATATTCAAGCACCAGCATTAAATATGTACGCTACTTAAGTTTAGGCAGTACCTGGTTATTCTTTGGCTTAATCGCGTTGATGTGGTCTGGTGCATTTTTGTCAGACGATTCAAGTGTGGGTGAATTCTTTACCACTTTTGCATTAATCGGTAGCTACTTTTCAAATATGCATGAGTTTGTCTTACCCATGAATGATTACCATGAGTTCTACTTATTCTGGTGGTTTGCTTGGAGTATTATGATTGGTCAGTTTACTGCGCGTTTTGTTGGCGGCATGAAAACCTATCAAGTATTACTGGCGATGATGGTATTTCCGTCTATCCCAATTGCAATTTGGTTTACTGTACTTTATTACTACAGCGCGAATGGCATCGACACCTCAGGGTTCTATAACCTTGCGATGGTCATCGTGGGCATCACGTTTGTGATTAACTCATTAGACTCACTAGTACGTTTATACACAGATAATTTAAACCTCACAGTAGAGCGTTTTGGTAAAGTGCCGTATATCATAGGTAATGTTGTGTTACTGAGCGGATTAACCTTATTATTTAAGTTAGAATTCTTAGAAATTCAATGGGTTGGAGCATTAGCCATCGGCCTAATATTAAGTTGTTTCTTCTTTATTTTAAAAGGTCACTTAACTAAAGTGGCAGACATTGAACGCTCGCCAAAAGCGAACAAAATTGATTTTACAAAAATTGAGTTACTGGATTAATTAATAATAATACCCAAGGAATGATAATGAACACTAAAATTAAAACACTGGCGCTATTAAGTTTATTTGCCCTACCAACATCAGTGATGGCGGGAGATTTAAGCACCACAGTGAACGCAACATCGGATTACACCTTTAATGGTGTAAGCCAAACAGACAATGACCCGGCGCTACAAGCTAGCCTTGATTATGCAATGGATGATGGTTGGTATGTTGGTGCTTGGGCATCGAATGTTGATTTCGGTAGCACTGATGACACTTGGCTAGAGCTAGATTTCTATGCCGGTAAATACTTTGAGCTGAATGACCGCGTGTCGTTAGATGCGGGTATTGCTTACTATACTTACCATGGTGATGATGCATCAGATGATTATTACTACCCAGAAATCTACACTAAATTTGGCTACACCTCGTCGTTAGGTCAAAGTGAATTAAACTTCTGGTACTCGTGGGATTACTTTGGTTTAGATGCTGGCCATTACATTGCTATGGTTGCTCATACATTTACGATTACAGAAGGTCATGATATTCGTGTTAGTTTTGACCGTTCAACATCACTTGATAAAGATAAATTTTCATGGGGCGAAGACAAGTCTTATAACCATTACCGAGCTGAGTATATGACAAGCTGGGAAGGTTTTGATTTTAACGTTGCTGTTGAAGATACTGATTGGGATACAGATTTAAGTGATACTCGCGCTGTACTTTCAGTCTCGCGCACATTTAACCTGTAATTTGATCTACGCGACATAAGCAGAATAACGGTTCGCTGTTATTCTGCTTTTTTTGATTTTACGCATGAGTAATGACCTTATATCTGTTAAGGTGCGGGCAAAATTGCTAACTCTGTGGTCTAGAGGACATTATGGAAAAGTACGAACAATTATTAATTTCATTGCGCCGAGTGATCAGAGCTATCGATATACACTCGCGTCAATTGAATAAACTCTCTGGTTTAACAGGGCCGCAACTTATGGTGATGAAGAAAATCCATGAGCTTGACGCACCATTAGCAAAACAAATTGCCCAAGAAATTAATTTAAGCGCAGCAACAGTCACCACCATTATTGATCGACTAGAAAGCCGAAATCTGGTGATCCGTACGCGTAGCGAAACCGACAAGCGTAAAGTGCATTTATCGTTGAGCGATGCGGGTAATGAAATACTCAGTAGCGCACCTAAACCGCTTCAAGAACATTTTATTAAGCATTACCAAAACTTAGAAGAATGGGAGCAAAGCCAGTTATTGTCTGCGGTTGAGCGAATTGCGTCAATGATGGACGCAGATGACATTGATGCTGCGCCAGTATTATTAGTGGGTCAAATTCAAGCAGAAGCAGCTCAGTAAACTGCCCTGCTGAATGTTAAGCATTCAGATACACAAACGCGAGCATTTGCTCGCGTTTTTTATGTCTGGTTTATATCAATGTTGCCAATGTTACCAAGGTAAATCTTGACCATTTGAATGCTTGAACACACCCGATGTCTCCATCGAAAGCGCATCAATTAAGTCGATTAATCTTGATGCTGAATCAGTAGCTGATATATCCCCGCCATAATTGACCATCTCGGTTTGTACATAACCTGGGTGATAAATGCCTACCGCTATCTGTCTTGGTGCTAAATCATGGCTAAGCGACATTGACGCAGCATTTAACGCGGCTTTAGACATTCTATAGCCATAGCGACCACCTGAATTGTTATCGGTAATCGATCCCATTCGAGAAGTGATCATCGCCACTTTTGCACCATTGACTAAATGTGACTGTAAAGATGCAACAACCCGGAGCGGCGCGAGTGCGTTGACTTCAAATTGTTGTCGTATGCTATCGAGATTAAGGTGTTCAAGTCTTTCGTCGCGTAAAATACCTGCATTACAAATTAACAGATCAATGTTTACGCCACGTAAACGGGTTTGCATGATTTCAATGCCAGCATCTTGCGTAACATCAACACCTTCAATGACTTTTACATTGTCACCTAGGGCAGCAAGTTCCACTGATGATTGACGACAAAGCGCATAAACAACCTGATTTTGCTGCGCATATATTGTCGCGAGCGATAAACCTATGCCGCGGTTTGCACCAGTGATAACAACCGTTTTCATGCGGGTTCCTTATTATCATTTGATTTAACAACAATCATTTTGCCTTTAAACGCGCCAAATAACGCTATACACGCACCAGCAAAAGCGGCAAATGAACAGATTAGGCGATAATCACTGTTTTCAAGAAAGAAATTGGTAACGCTAAACACCAATAGCAACAACATACCGATGTTTTTAATGCGCATCATTTTAGGTTCAAACATCAGCCAAGTGTTACATTTTGGGCATTGTGCTTCGATACCGTTATCGCCTTTACGCACCACTTTTAATGCTCTTCTGGCAAATTGACTGTTACAGCTTGGACATTCCATTTTATCAACCTCATTTATCTCAATCACATTTATCTCTATCACAATATGATACCGCGCTGTTGGTGTCTGATAAAGTTGCAATACAAATTATCATTTTAATGTGATTGAATATAATTATTGAATGAGCGCTCAAAATAGTTATTGAACACTCGTTACAGTTAGTTTATAGTCATTACATCGTCTAAATGTTGAGTGTTAACCTACTAAATACAGGATATAAGATGAACTATTCTATTGGTTTTGATGTGTACGGCACCCTTGTCGACCCAGTTGATATGGGGCAGCACCTTGAGAATCTTATTGGCGATAAAGCCTCTGAATTTGGCCAGTTATGGCACGACAAGAAAGTTGAATATGCCTTTAGACGCGCGCTGATGCAGCAATATGCTGACTTTACTGTTTGTACTCAACAGGCGCTACAATATTGTTTACGTGTTTATCAGATATCATTGACGTCTACCGAGCAACAGCAGTTAATGGCAAAGTTTGCTGAGTTAAACGCGTTTGATGATGTGATCCCTGGGCTTAAAAAGCTCAAAGAGCAAGGTCATCAGATAGCGGCATTTTCTAACGGACCTGAATTGTCTGTGCGAACGTTAATGGCTAACTCGCAGATTTTGCCACATTTACACCATGTGATCAGTGTTGACGATTTACAGACTTACAAACCCAATCCGGATGTTTACCAATATTTAATGAGGCGCATGCAAGCTGATATGAACTCATGCATGATGGTATCGAGTAATCCTTGGGATGTGATTGGCGCTAAATCGGCTGGTTTACAAGCTGTATGGGTAAAACGAAGCCCCAGTAAAATATTTGACCCATGGGAAATTCAACCTGATTTGATCGTGAGTGATTTGATTGAATTAGCCGAAATGCTCAAGGGTTAGGCGTATTGACTCACTTTTTATTGCAGCTGTTATGACTTATTTAAATAGTGATCGCTTAAACTGAAGATACTCGTTAGTGATGCACGATTAATTAAGTATATTTAGTGCTAAGCCTATTTAGTGCAATAGAAATTAGTGAAATAGAATTTAGCGACAACAGACAGTTTGTAAACGATTATTGCGACAGATTGATGATAAAAAGATTATTTACAACACATTATTAGTATCACGCCATATTTAATGGTGACATTACATTATCGAATTTGAGGAGATTTTATGAGTAATCAATATGTTCCACCTAAAGTGTGGGTTAACGAAGCCAGTAGTGCTAACAAATGGGCCAATATTAACAGCCCTGTCGCTGGCGCCCGATTTGAAAAGACTCTGCCAGTTGGTGAACATGCATTACAGTTATATTCATTAGGCACGCCTAATGGTCAAAAAGTCACGATTATGCTTGAAGAGCTATTGGCGCTTGGCGTAAAAGAAGCGGAATACGATGCGCATTTAATTAATATCAGCGAGCTTGACCAGTTTTCATCTGGCTTTGTTGGGGTTAACCCAAACTCTAAAATCCCTGCATTAGTCGATAAATCGGCTGCTGAAGACATCAATGTGTTCGAGTCTGCGTCAATTCTAGTGTATTTAGCAGAAAAATTTGGTCACTTTTTGCCTAAATCTGGCCCAGCAAGAACGCAAACGTTTAACTGGTTATTCTGGGCGCAAGGCTCGGCGCCGTTTCTTGGCGGTGGTTTTGGTCACTTCTATGCTTACGCCGATGAAAAGCAAGAATACCCAATCAATCGCTTTGCGATGGAAGTTAAGCGTCAGTTAGATGTATTAGATAAGCAATTAGCAAATAACACCTTTATCGCCGGCGAAGACTTTACCGTTGCCGACATGGCTATTTGGCCCTGGTATGGCAACCTGGTATTAGGCAACTTATATAGCGCTGCAGAGTTTTTAGATGTTGCCAGTTATAAAAATGTTGTCCGTTGGGCTAACCAACTATTACAGCGTCCTGGTGTGCAACGTGGCAAAATTGTCAATACATCATGGGGTGATGTGAGCTTAGCTGAACGTCACAGTGCAGCTGACATTGATGCTGCACTTAACAGTGAAAAATAACCTGTACTAAGGGTATTTTAAGCCAATAAAAAACCTAGCAATGATTGCTAGGTTTTTTTATTGGTTAATGCCTCAAAAGTCTTAACTGAGTTTAAATCACCATGGCCAACTCGGCACCCTGACGAATAGCACGCTTAGCATCAAGCTCTGCTGCCACATCGACTCCACCAATAAGATGGACAGGTAAGCCACTGGCTTTCATTTCATCCACTAATGTGGTGTTAGACACTTGTCCAGCACACAATACAACGTTATCAACGGCAAGAATTTCAGAGTGTTCACCCACTTTGATGTGCAGACCTTGCTCATCAAACTTTTCATAACTCACACCGGTTTTCATTTTCACTTCATGCTGCTTTAACACACTGCGGTGGATCCAACCGGTAGTTTTACCCAGGCCTTTGCCCATTTTGGTCGTTTTACGTTGCAGCAGATACACATCACGACCCGGATGATGTTCAGCTTCTTCGGTTAAGCCGCCAGCATGTTGGTAGGTTTTATCGATACCCCATTGCTGTAACCATTTATCGGTTTGTAAGCTGGTCGATTCACGTTCACATAAAAAGTGCGCCATATCAAAACCAATACCGCCAGCACCGATTAACGCAACAGTTTGACCAATTTCAACCTGACCATTGAGCACTTGTTGATAATCAACCACTTTAGGATTATCAAAGCCCGGTAATTTAAGTTCGCGCGGTACCACACCAGATGAAATAACCACCTCATCAAACTTTTCAGTGGCTAACACAGAAGCATCCAATTTAGTGTTTAAACGTAAATCAATCTTGTGTAATTTAATCTGATTAATAAAGTAACGAATGGTTTCGTTAAATTCTTCTTTACCTGGGATTTTACGCGCCAAGTTAAACTGACCACCGACTTCAGATTTGGCTTCAAACAACACCACATCATGGCCCCGAGTTGCGGCATAAACTGAAAACGCCATCCCTGCAGGGCCTGCGCCCATCACCGCGATGCGTTTCTTATTCGTGGTGGGTGTAAAGTTGATTTCGGTTTCGTAACATGCACGCGGATTGACTAAACAGGTGGCACGTTTCATCGAAAACGTGTGGTCTAAACAGGCTTGGTTACAACCAATACACGTGTTGATTAGTTCAGGGGTATTAGCCGCTGCTTTATTGACAAATTCAGCATCGGCCAAGAAAGGACGCGCCATTGACACCATGTCAGCTTGACCGGATGCAATAATCGATTCACCAATTTCAGGGGTGTTAATTCGGTTGGTAGCAATTAACGGCACCTTGACTTCTTTTTTAAGTCTTTCAGTCACCCAAGAAAATGCACCACGAGGAACACTTGTGGCAATGGTCGGCACACGCGCTTCATGCCAGCCAATCCCGGTATTAATAATGCTGACCCCAGCTTGCTCTAGCCACTTGGCTAATTGCACGACTTCATCCCATGTTGAACCGTTGTCAACCAGATCGAGCATCGATAGGCGGAACACAATAATAAAGTCTTTACCGACTTTTTCACGAATAGCTTCAACAATTTTTACTGGAAATTGTGCGCGGTTATCAAAACTGCCGCCCCACTCGTCACTGCGTTTGTTAGTGCGCGTGCTGATAAATTGGTTAATCAAATAACCTTCAGAGCCCATAACTTCAACACCGTCATAGCCAGCTTTTTTGGCTAATGCGGCACTGGTGGCATAATCTTTAATGGTGCTGCGCACTTGGCGGCCTGACATGGCCGATGGCGTAAACGGAGTGATCGGAGATTTAATTTTGCTCGGCGCTAAACTGAATGGGTGGTAACTGTAACGGCCGGCATGCAATATTTGCATACAAATTTTTCCACCGCCATCATGTACAGCATCGGTAACAATTTTATGTTTACTAACTTGCCAAGAAAAGCTTAACTGGCAAGCATTAGGCGCTAAACGCCCACGTAAATTAGGGGCGATACCACCGGTCACGATTAAGCCTACACCGCCTTCAGCACGTTCTTTATAAAACGCTGCCAGTTTCTCAAATCCGCCTTTTTCTTCTTCTAAGCCTGTGTGCATTGAGCCCATTAACACGCGATTTTTCAGCTGTGTAAAGCCTAGATCTAAAGGTTCTAGTAAGTGTGGAAACGACATTCAAACATCCTTTTTAAACAAGTGATTTAAACCAGCATACAACGACAATTTGAATTGCTCAATCATTTAAACGGTCGTTTGTTAAAAACCTTTACAATTGAGTTTCACATTTAGGTTGATTTTCAGTTAGGATGACTGCATTAGACTGATAAAGGAGTGGCTAATGTCCGCTAAACCCTCGTTTTTAAAAAGAATGTTTTTACTGTTGTGGAATACGGTAAACACTATTCGCAAGCTTATAATTAACTTTATATTTTTTGGTGTATTAGCCATCATATTTGTGGCGGTGCTCAGCAGTGAAGATGAAGTCGTGGTTGAAGACCAATCTGCTTTAGTCCTGAACCTATCGGGCAGCATTGTGGATCAAAAGCACTATGTTGACCCATTTGAAGCGGCATTAACCCAGGGCCAAGATAACGACCCTAGCGGTGAAATCTTATTGGCAGACGTGCTGTACACCATTAATAATGCGACAGAAGATAAGCGCATTACTAGCATCGTACTTGATTTAGCCAACCTACAAAGCGCTGGGATCAGTAAAATGACCGCCATTGGTGAAGCGTTAACCGAGTTTAAAGCTGCCAACAAGTCAGTTATTGCCATGGCGAATGGTTATGATCAAGACCAGTATTTCTTGGCCAGCTTTGCTGACAAGATTTATCTAAATACTAAAGGTATGGTGTCACTTGATGGCTTAAGTCGCTACCGCTTGTATTACAAAGCGGCACTCGAAAAACTGAACATCACCACCCATGTCTTCCGTGTCGGTACGTTTAAATCTGCCGTTGAGCCATTTATTCGTGATGACATGTCTGAAGCAGACAAAGAAGCCAGTAAAGTATTACTCGGCGACATGTGGCAAAGCTACTCCACTATTGTTGCTAGTAACCGTCAAATTACGCCTGATCAATTAGTGCTCAGCACTGATGCCTACCTTGAGCAATTAGAGCAAGCCGATGGCGACAGCGCACAAATGGCGATTAACATGAAGTGGGTTGACGAATTAGTCTCTGCTGATGCGTTTCGTTTAGCCATGATGCAGCGTGTAGGTGCTGATAAAGAAGGTAAAAACTATCGTCAAATTAGTTTTAATGATTACCGCAGCGTCACAGCTCCTATACCACAGTTTATAGAAAATGATTCTGTCGCAGTAATTGTCGCTAAAGGAAACATCCTTAACGGCAAACAACCTGCGGGTCAAATTGGTGGCGACAGTACCTCTGAACTGCTAACAAAAGCACGTTTTGACGACAAGGTGAAAGCGGTTGTATTACGTGTAGACAGCCCTGGTGGCAGTGCATTTGCATCAGAACAGATTCGCCAAGAAGTATTGGCTCTCAAAGCGGCTGGCAAACCTGTTGTGGTTAGCATGGGCAGTTTAGCCGCATCAGGCGGCTATTGGATTGCAGCCAGTGCAGACTATATTATTGCAACGCCTACCACCCTAACCGGCTCGATTGGTATTTTTGGTATGTTTGCCACTTTTGAGAAAGCACTGACTCATATTGGTGTCACATCAGACGGCGTTGCCACATCAGACTGGGCCGGTTTATCTCCAGCTCGCGAGCTGAGTCCACAAGTTGCTGCAGTGATTCAACGTCATATTGAACGCGGTTATCACGAGTTTATCTCGTTAGTGGCACAAGAGCGCCATATGACCTTAGAACAGGTTGATAACATTGCTCAAGGCCGTGTCTGGACAGGTAAACGTGCGTTGACCTTAGGGTTAGTTGATGAATTAGGCGATATGGAAGCGGCATTAGCCAAAGCAGCAGAATTAGCCAAAATGGATAAGTTTGATGTGAAGCTTATCGAGCAAGAATTATCTGCTGAACAACAATTAATGCAACAAGTTCTCGGCGCGTCAGCATCATATATGCCAGGAAGTTTTGGTAAAACAACCATGGTTGAGAAAATGGTTAAGCAATGGGCGGGTGTTTATGAAGAGTTTTCAAAATTTGATGACCCAAATAATGCTTACCTTTATTGTGAACAATGTAGCTATTAATCACGGTTAACCCTCTTTTGCAGAATAACCAAGCCGCATAAGATGAAGATTATTCAAAAAAAGCCTGCATTGCAGGCTTTTTTATTGGGTATCGTTAAATAAACTCGTATAATTTGCGATATCTTCAATGGTTGCTTTATTTGAGTCCAAACTTCATGACAAAACGCTCGATTTACGTTGCATATACTGGCGGTACTATCGGCATGCAAAAAACCGCGAATGGGTTTGTACCCGTTGCCGGTTTTTTAACAGATTGTGTTCAATCTATGCCAGAGTTTTATCATGATGAAATGCCTAATTTTGTTATCCACGAATACAGTCCACTCATCGACTCATCGAACATGGCACCGCCCGATTGGCAAATGATTGCTAATGATATTCAGGCCAACTACGACAAATACGACGGCTTTGTGATTTTGCATGGTACTGACACCATGGCATATACCGCATCGGCACTGTCGTTTATGTTGCAAGGTTTATCCAAACCCGTCATTGTGACAGGTTCGCAAATTCCATTAGCGCAATTGCGCTCTGACGGTCAAACCAACCTACTGAATTCGTTATACATTGCTGCGAACTACCCTGTGGCAGAAGTCTGTTTGTTTTTTAATAATAAATTGTTCCGTGGTAACCGCTCAACCAAAGCTCATGCCGATGGTTTTGATGCCTTTGCTTCACCGAACTTTCCGATATTGTTAGAGGCTGGCATAAAAATTAACCTTAAGGCGGGAAAAATCAGTGCGCCCACCGATCAGCCGCTCGAAGTGGTGACCATTAGCCCGCAACCTGTTGGCGTGGTGACCTTATACCCCGGTATTTCAACTGAAATTTTTATCAACATCTTGCAGCAACCCGTTAAAGCCTTAATCTTGCTCACTTTTGGCGTTGGTAATGCACCGCAAGATAAACAACTGTTAGACACGCTGAAACAGGCTGACGAACGCGGTATTGTGTTAGTGAACCTAACGCAGTGTTTTCAGGGGAAAGTCAATATGGGCGGTTATGCGACGGGTAATGCATTGGCTCAAGCTGGCGTGATTAGCGGATCAGACATGACCATTGAAGCCGCACTCGCTAAACTGCATTATTTACTATCAATTGGTTTGACATCAAATCAAATAAAACAGCGTATGCAACAAAATCTGATTGGTGAGCTTTCGGAAGGGTAATCAATAACGCCTTGATTTTATAACCTATATAAAATAAAAAATGCGAACCTAGCGGTTCGCATTTTTATCAATTAATTTCACTCATGGTAGTGAGCGGTCGTACTCTACGCAGAATTTATCGGTTGCTAGCAATGGATAAATTACAGGTCTGCTTCTTTAAACTCAGCAATCGCTTCGCCTTTAAACTGTTTTTTCAATTCAGTTTTAGACAGTTCATTAATATTACCACCTGATGCAATGGTAAAATGCTCTGTTTGATTCAACTTACGCGCTTGATACATCATCACTACTTGTAACGTTGATTCACGCTGTTGCTCGGTCAACACAGTTCCGTCATCCCATTTACCTAATTCAGTGGCAGACAATAAACGCTGGTACACTTCATCTGGCATTTCATCGATGACTTTATTGATATCGTTCATACTGATTTCCGTTTATGTAACACAATTCTGATCCGAGTGATCAAGTAACCTGTAAAACCTGCCACAAAGCTGGCCACAGCTAAGTACAAGGTGACACCTTGAGCAGGTTCGCCGCCCCAAAACCACACCACTACACCTGCAATGAATAAGGTCAAATAGATAAAACTTTGGTTCATTAAACTGTTTGAACGCTCTATATGACTAATAACAGACAAAGATTGCGTGTTACCAGACAAATCAGTTTTACAATGCGGACATTGTTTGGCTTGGCTGGAAATACGTTTTTGACATTTAGGGCATGCAACTAACGCCATGTTATACCGTTCCTGCTGAGTTCAATTGAGATTATAAGCTATCAACGACAGCGAGCATGGCCACCAATGAAGCTTCGCCTAAATAAATACTGCGCTCTGGAGACCAACCAACAAATGGATCGGCTAGGTTTGCGTTGTCTTTAAACGGCATTTCTAATGTATTAGATAAACATGAGAATGTATTTGCTACCCAGTTAGAACCCACTGTTAAATTAGCTTTACCAGGCTCGTCTTTGTCATATCCAAATTCAGTTTGGAAATCCGCACTGGCAATGGTTAAAGCGCTAACAAACTGTTGTTGTAATGCGGCCATTTTATCATTGTAATTTGGCACACCTTCACAACCCGCTAAAAATACATACGGTAAACCTTCATCACCATGCACATCGTAAAATAGATCTACGCCAGTTTGCTGCATTTTGTTCACTACATAATACACTTCTGGGCTTTTTTCTAGGCTCGGTGTTTGCCATTCACGGTTTAAATTGGTGCCCACAGCATTGGTACGTAAATGACCACGTGCACTTCCGTCTGGGTTCATGTTCGGTACGATATAAAAATTTGCCTTGTCTAACAGCGCTTTAGACGTTGGACAATCGCCGTCTAGTAAACGGTTGAGTAAACCTTCTACTAACCATTCGGCCATGGTTTCGCCAGGATGTTGACGTGCGGTAATCCAGATATTTTTCTTGTCTGAGTCGCCATCACCAATTTTTAGCAACGTCATGTCACGACCATCTAAGGTTAAGCCTAAATGCTCAAGACTCACTGATGGGTGTAATTGGGCTTCACTGATAAGGTCTAGGTGACGCTCGTAGCTGTAAGGTGCAAAGTAGGCAATTTGCATTGCTTCACAGTCTAGCTCTGCTTGAATAGTGAGTACGCCATTTTCATATTGCGTTGGCAGTCTAAACCAGGTTTGACGGTCGTAACTTGCCACGGCTTGATAATCTTCCCAGCCTTTTGGATAAGATGCAGTACCTGCGTTAAGGATATTTAAGGTATAAGTTTGACCGACTTCACCTTCTAAACGGAAATTAAACCATTGATAGAATTCATCGCCAAAGTCAGGACGAATAGCGAGTTGAATGTCATCGTGTTTGTCGATCTTGATGACGTTAATATTGCCACCGTCAAAGTTTGCACTGATCCGCATTGGAATTTCCTTTAATTTGCTTGCGCTTATATTTAACCTGAACTCGGTCTATACCTTTTTTTATGCGCCATAGCTTATCAAATGCGGCTATTAGTGTGAACCTTTTAAAAACTAAAGCTGTAGCCTTGACCGCGTACGGTATTGATCATTTCTCTTGGCAGATTGCCTTTAACTAACTTACGCCGAGTATTACTGATGTGCATGTCTAAATTACGATCAAACCGGCCGTGTTCTTTGTGTAGTACCCGTTGTTGTAATTCCGCTTTTGTCACGACCTCACCCTGATGTTCAAATAAATACTTAAACAAGCGATATTCAGTTTGTGTTAACACTAACGCGTTATCCACTAAATTGACCGTATAGGTGTCGTCTTCAAAGCTAATTTGGGCAGGTTTTACGTCATTAATCGCGGGTTGCGAACGGCGCTTGAGCACATTTAGGCGCAGTTGCAACTCACGAACGTTAACTGGCTGGCTCAAATAATCGTCGGCGCCCAACTCAAGTGCATTAATACGCTCAAGTTCATTGTTCGCATCTGCAATGACAATAATCGGCGTCGGGGCTTGTCGGGCTACCAATAACCAAAAGGAATCCATTTTAGGCACAGAAAAATCAAATAAGATGGCTTCCAGGGTTAACGTTTCCATTTTGATCAGTGCATCAAAGGCATTATCGACTTGATGGACATAGTACCCTTGCGCGCTAAGTTGATGAAATAACTCATGAGCTGCAGAATGTAGATCAATTAATAGAATGTGTTTCATGCTCAACCACTTAATGATAACGATTTCTATTTAGATTATCACAACAATTAACAACTGACTATGTTCCTACATCACAATATGGTCATTCTTTTTCATCAGACATAAAAAATGGCCTGAACATTCAGACCATTCTATTTACACTCACGCAGCTTTGACGATTATTTTTCGCTCATTAATTGCTTAATAAACTTAACTGGCGCACTGCCATAACTTAAAAACGTTTCATGGAACTGTTTTAAGTCAAAATCATCACCTAACTTGGCTTTTTGCTGCTCACGGAAATCATAAATTTCACGATAGCCAGCATAGTAGCTCGTTAACTGGACCTGGCTTAACGTTGCACGGCGCCATTTCCCTTCAGCTTCTGCGCGTTGTTGGAACGCTTCGTTTTCGAGTAAATTGATCACGTCTTGTTCGCCCATACCATTCACCTGGATGCTGTAATCAAGAATGGTGTTGCAAATAACCCGTAAATTCCACTTGTAATACATCAGCCACATTTCAGGTTCAAAATCACCATAGCCCTCTTCTAACATCATGCGCTCAGTGTATACCGCCCAACCTTCAACCATCGCTCCGTTACCAAACAAGCTTTTTACCAGGCTTGGTGATTGGTTTGAATACACAAGCTGGGTGTAATGACCCGGGATCGCCTCATGGATGTTAAGCACCTGTAAAATCCAATGATTATATTCACGTAAATAGCTTTCTGCAGATTCATCGCTCATGCCATCTAACGGCGATACGTTATAGTAGGTATTACCGCCTTGATCGTAAGGCCCTGGCGCACTGATTGACGCTCCAGCAAACCCGCGCATGTATTCTGGAGTCTCACGTACGATTAACGGCTTTTTAGGGTCGAGGGTGACTAATTGCTTGTCGTTAACAAACTTAATCAGTTCAGGAATTTGTTTGCGCACTTCTTGCACAAAATCTTCGCGCTTAACATGTTTAGCCGATAACACATCGATTAACTGACGAATGGCCAATTTGTCATCTGTTGGCTGTGGCGTGTTGATGTACTTAGACCATATTTGGGTGGTGATTTTGGCCATTTCTTGCTGGATTTGATTTTTATCTGCAACCGCTTTGTCAAATAGCTGTTTTGCTGTCATCCCAGACTGAATATCAAAGGCAAACTTTTCTTCGTATAAGGTTTCGCCAATACGAAAATCTCGCGCGCCATCTTTGGTCAGTTTGACTTCAAGTGCCGTTAACCATTCAATGTGCTGGGTTATCGCAGCAGTAGCCGCATCAAAACGTGAGGTAAACAACGCTTTTTGCTCTGCCGTTAAGCCGGAGTCTGCAACTTGTTTAACCAGCGCATCAGACAATACTGAAAACGCACCTTGGTTTTGCATGATGGCTAATTGAGTATGCTCCAGTGTTGGATCACTAATGTTAGCTCTTGCCGCTTCGTAATAAGCAGGTACATTTTCTAATCGGGCAATAACGGAGGTTAAACGTTCATCTAGAGGGGCAAAATCTTCGTTAATGATTTGCGCAAAGCCACCAGACACATTGTAGTTAGACGGATCCCATTGCCAGCTTTTAAAACGTTGTACATCCCACTTCATCGACTCAATAAGGTTAACCAGTAATTTATAATCAATCTGCTGATTAGCCGTTAACGTTAATGGATCAAATTGTGCCAGTGCGGTTTCCTGTTTATCAACAAAAGCCAATGTGCTGTCACGGCTCTGCTGATTCGGAATATCAAGGTAGCCATCGTTTACGTGTTTACCACTGTAAAGCGCCCATGTTGGCGACAGTGTCCATAACTCATCAATAAACTGTTGTGAATAATCGTTAAAGTTTAATTCTACTGCGGCTACTGGTGTGGTAACGTCTTTTGTTGCTGTAGTTTGCTCAGTTGCTACACTCGTTTGATTGTCGCTACAGCCTAGCAAACTGGCTAGTGCAAATGAGACAGCCAACGGCAATAATGCTTTATTCATTTTATATCCCTAAGTTTATCGTTTTTGTATTTTTAATTGGTGTTTAATCGTCGCTTACATGGCGTTAACTATCTGGTTAACGCTCAAGTCGAAAAATAGATTCTCACAATGTCCATAGTTAACCATGTTCGTTTACTATTTGCAGCAACTAGACATCTTTTGTGACACTAAATGATACTTATGCCGTCAATAAATAGATATCCATTTGAGCCATTCACTCGTTATCTTTATCGTCTACCCTATTGTGTGTATCTATGAAGGAAAACACCATGCAAGCGAGCCACATTCGACTGATCCTTAACGGTAAAAAAGCGGCGATTGCCGAGATAAGACAAACCGTTATGCTGCTTCGGGATGAAGGTCATATTATCGATGTTCGGGTTACGTGGGAGCACGCTGATATGCAGCGTTTTATTGATGAAGCGATTAACGATAATGTTGCACGAATTGTTGTGGGCGGCGGTGATGGAACCTTAAACGAAGCCGTCACTGCGTTGCAACTCACTGACGCGCCAGCAAATAACATAGCGCTGGCTTTATTGCCTTTAGGCACCGCAAATGATTTTGCTAGCGCTTGCCATATCCCTGTACACATTCCATCAGCTTTGCGGTTGGCTATTACAGGTAACGCGTTTTATGTTGATGTGATTAACGCATCAAATCTTGATGATACCCACACAACACCGCAGTATTTTATAAACGCTGCGGTTGCAGGTTTTGGCGCACAAGTCACTGCCGAAACGCCAAGCGAGTTAAAAGATTTTTTAGGTGGCGGCGCTTATACCTTAACCGGATTAGCTAAAGCGCTAGGATTTAAGCCTTATCAAGGAAGCATCACAACCGTTAAAGGAAGGTTTGAAGGCGAGATTGTGGTTGGTGCGATGTGTAATGGCCGTCAAGCGGGTGGTGGACAGCTGTTAGCGCCAAAAGCATATATTGATGACGGTTTGATGGATGTAACCTTGTTAAAGTCTTTTTCGCCTTTAGACATTCCCACCGTGATAGAGGAAATATCCACTCTAAGTGGTGAAGCGAAATTTTGTTATCATTTTCAAACTCGTTGGCTTGAAATCGATTTCCCGATTGAGTTGCCACTTAATCTTGATGGCGAGCCATACCCAAGTAAGCAAATGCGTTTTGAAGTTGTACCACACGCGCTGCGAATGGTACTGCCAGATGACTGCCCTTGCCTGTCTGCAAAAACCACGAGTTAACTGGTCACAACATCATCACTAAAGCGCTTAACGTGTAAGCGCCTCATGAGTGAACCTTTAATCCATAAGCAATAAGCAATAAGCAATAAGCAATAAGCAATAAGCAATAAGCAATAAGTTTATAGATTCCAAGGGTTTGGCTTTGGTCCTTTCTTAACAGGCGCTTTCTGAGTTTTGGCTTTTCTAAAATCTGTGTTGTCGCTTTTAGATTTACCTAAACTTAATGTCGGTCTTTCATCCTGCGTTTTGGGCTTATTTTGACGACTTTTAGGCATGTGATTGAGAATAGACTCTGGCACTGGCTTATTCGGCTCAAATCCATCAATGACTTTACGCGCTAACAAATGGCCCAAACGACTCTCAATCATGCACAAGTTCTTAAAATCATCTTTGGAGACAAACGATATCGCTTCACCAGCCGCACCTGCACGGCCAGTACGACCGATACGGTGAATATAATCATCTGCAGGAAATGGTAAGTCGTAGTTAATCACCCGTGATAAATCGTCAATATCGATACCGCGAGATGCAATCCCTGTCGCCACCAGATACTTAATTTTACCCGATTTAAAATCCGCTAAAATTTGTTCACGAACAGGCTGACTGCGGCCACTGTGGATGCATTCCGCCTCGATATCACGTTTTTCTAATTGGCTGACTAACTTGGCGGCGCCTTGCTTGGTTTCAATAAAAATAAGCGCTTGGTCCCAGGCTTCGGTTTTAATCAAATGACTTAATAAAGCAGATTTTTTGTCTTTATCAACCGTGGTTAACCATTGTGAGATTTTTGGCGCTGAGTTTTTATCAGCAATCACTGAGATTTCAACAGGGCGATGAATAGCCGTTTTAGCCAGTGCACGAACTTGGTTCGACAGTGTTGCAGAAAACAATAAGCTTTGACGTTCGGATGGCAGTTTATCAATGATTTTATTGATGTCTTCAATAAAGCCCATATCTAGCATGCGGTCAGCTTCGTCGAGCACTAGTACTTCGACTTCGTCAAAATGTACGGCGCGCTGGGTGTATAAATCGAGAAGACGCCCAGGGGTTGCCACTAAAATATCGACACCGTCGAGCAACGCTTGTTTTTGCGGTTTTTCATCAACACCACCATAAATCACAAACGAGCTCACACCCACATGTTTGGCATAAGCCACTATGTTACTTTGGATCTGTACAGCAAGTTCACGGGTAGGCGTTAAAATGAGGGCGCGAATGCGTTTTTTGCGTTCCGTTTGCGTGTCGGCTAAACGTTCTAATATTGGTAGCACAAAACTCGCGGTTTTACCGGTACCGGTTTGCGCGGCGGCAAGTAGGTTTTTACCTTGTAAAATCACCGGAATGGTTTGTTGTTGAATAGGCGTTGGGTTGCTATAACCCACTTCAGCTAAGGCTTTGACAATAGTGTCGCGTAATCCAAGTGTCGAAAATGGCATGAAATGAGTACTCAATAAGTAGGATAAAAAATAGCGTGGGGTCAGTATAGCATTCACTCATAGGTCAATACACTTGAGTGAAAATAATCTATTAGAAATGAAAAAAGACGTCCGAAGACGTCTTTTTTCATATTTGGCGGTGAGCGAGAGATTCGAACTCTCGTTAGGGATAAACCTAAACACACTTTCCAGGCGTGCGCCTTCAGCCACTCAGCCAGCTCACCAATTTGTCGGATTCAAATACATGACATATTCAAATCCATTTATTCGTTTTCATTAAATATACGCGTTATCAATCTAACCTTGCATATTTAATAAAGCATCACAGTGTTGTAGACGTTAACGTGCTATAGCAGCTGTGATGTTAATCGTGGCGTACTTTACGCAAATGCCGATAGCGGGTCAAGCGAAATAACCCCACTATCAAGCGTTTGCACAAATGCTCGGCAACTTAGGCAAAATCTACCCAATTAAGGTTGGAAATAAGCCTTTAACACCTGCGGCGATCACTTCAATGCCTAAAGACAACATCAGTAGACCCATTAGACGGGTAATTACGTTAATGCCAGTTTTACCTAATAGTTTAAACAGCATTGGCGCCATCCGAAATAAACCCCAACTTACAAGGCCTAAGGTAATAATGGTTAAAAACATACCAATGTAGTTGGTTATTTGGTGATGCTCCGCAGCAAATACAATAACCGAACTAATCGCACCAGGTCCCGCCATTAATGGCAAAGCTAATGGCACTACCGCAACGGATTCCATACCTGAAGACTCACGGTCTTCTTCCTGGTTACGTTTCACTTCACTGATTTTACCTTGCAACATCGACATCGCAATAATACAAATCAAGCTACCACCGGCAATACGAAAAGCCGATAATGAAATACTGAACATACTAAGAATGTAATGCCCTGCTATTGCTGTCACCAATAAAATCACTACCACCGCGAAGTTTGCTACCCGATTAGTATGCTGGCGTTCAACTTCCGTTTGATGGCTGGTTAAACTCACAAATACAGGCAATAATCCTACCGGATTGATAATCGCTAACAGTCCTAAGAAGAACTTGATATAAAGCATAAAATCCACTAACTAAACCCTCTTGATATTACCTGATTTGAAGCTCAATTCTGAGCGCGCTAATGTAGCCGAAACATGTGGATTTACATAATGAGATTTTTTGTTATTTCAGAGCCATTTTGCCATAAAAAAGCTAATGCGAACATGCGGGAAACTCATTAATATAATTCGCACAAAATCTATCAGACTGATTTATTAGGTTATTACTATTTTTAAATTTTTGCAGCATATTCACTTAACATTTTGACAAAAAAAGGGCTACAAAAAATGCAGCCCTTTAATTTAATAACCAACTAACTTAATCAACTTAAATTAGAAGTTAACTTTCATTCCTACAAACGCACGACGACCTACTAGATCATATAAAGCGTCATTTGTATATCCTGGAGGTAGTTTATCGAATACATTTCGAATACCGCCATTAACAAATAGATTATCACTCACGCGATATGAAGCAGTAAAATCATGAGTGGTAAGTGATGGCACCCAACCTTGAGCTAAATCTTCAGGTGAACCACCATTTGGTGACACATCATAGGTTACGACACGATCAATATAACGCGTTGCCCAACTAAGTTGGAGGTCATCAATACGATAATCGATAGTCATACGTAATTGAAGCTCTGGATCGCCGACTTCACCTTTCTCATCATTGATTTCATCAGGACGGTCTTGGAATTCAAAACGTTCAAGTTCAATCAAGTGGTTACCTAAAAGGCCAAAACTTAGCTCACCAGGCATGTCAAAAGTGGACATATCCATTTTATAACTTGCTTGAAATTCTAAACCTTTAGTGTAGATAGCAGAAGCATTTAAGTACCCTGAACGCACTAATTCGATGTCATTTGATGCGTTACGGTCTATTTGCGAACAATAACCGGCATCTGGTCCACCTGTAGCATCTACACAGTTATCAGCAATATCTTGAGCATCAACAAATAGAATAGCATCTTCAATATCAATATCGTAATAATCTATTGTAAAAGATAAGTTATCAACAAATGTAGGCACCCAAACTAAGCCTAAAGTCATTGATGAAGAACTTTCTGACTTTAACTCTGGGTTACCACCAGATAATGTATCTACACTGACGTTATCGTTGGCTTGGAAACCGCTAGGTACTCCTATTGCCGCACAGTTAGCTACTCGATCAGGATCGTCATTGATATTATCGGCATCACATGGGTCACTCACTGTAGCAAAACCTGGCGACACAGGATCGAAAGCCTCACCAATATTAGGCGCACGAACCGCTTCACCGATTGTTCCACGTAAGCTTAACTCTTCGATTGGCGAGTAGAACATGCCAACTTTCCATGCTTCAGTTTTACCTGCGTGAGAATAATCAGCTGAACGATAAGCTGCATCAACACTTAACTCATGGATAAGAGTCATATCTTTAATTAAAGGAACATTTATTTCGATAAAATATTCACTTACATCATATTCACCAAATGCATCTGGTGTCGCTGCACCGGATAGGAAACCTGCTTTCGTGAATTCATCTGTGGTTGTTTCAGATGTTTCTTCTCGATATTCAAAACCAACAACAACATCGACAGCGCCACCTTGAAGTTCAAAGAACTCAGATGAGTCAGTCGTTAGTGTTCCGCCAATGACTTCTTGCGTTATAACGTCTTGACGAGTTACATCAGCTGAAATCCAATCTTTTGCTTCTTGAGAAGCATTATTGAGTCCAAACGGATTATAGGCAACACAATCTGCGCTATTAACAGATGCACTACTGGTATAACCGTCAGGTTGTGCACTTTCAACTTGACTTCTACAAGCAGCAAGACCGGTGTCAGGATCAATTACAGAATCTAATGAATCAAGGAAATTATTTGGGATTAGGTCATTCAGAGTTTTACGTTGGTTATCGGTACGGCCATAAACGTAAAAGGTTTCATAATCAAACATGGTTTCACTTAACGTAAACCCACCCCGTACTCCACCCACATAACGGAAAGTTTCGCGGACGTTATCAGCTGAACGGTTTCCAAGCTCATCAAAGAATTTGGCAAAACCAAACGAGCTTTGTCCTGCATCAAGCATCGTCTGTCTTAATCCGGCATCAAGGAATGCATTATCTTGAACATTGACACTTACATTACCAAAACGGAATGATGGTTGAAATTGTTGCTTAATATCTGAACGTACATATTTCACATCACTGTAAAAATTAATATTATCATTGATATCATAGTTGAACGTTGAGCCGATATTTATTTTTTCTACGGCAGGAGTGTAGTTTTCATAATCCTCACCATTAAAACAATAATCGCAGCCATCAGGGAAAGAACCGAATGCAAAACTATTCGACAAATCACGCTCTGTTTGCACAAGAGGATTGCCTGCGTCATCGAAGACCCAACGCCCTGCAGCACCACCGAATGCGTTAGCAACACCATTTGCATGGATCATTTCAGAAGAAACATTTCGTCTTCTTAACCTATCAGGAATACCGTCGTTTTCACCAGTATCGGCAGGATTGGCAACTGTGCCCCAACCTTCAAACTGACGAATATCTTCAGACATGACTTCTTTGGTCCTGTCGTATCCGGCAAAGAACGTGACATTACCTTTACCATTAGAAATGGTCTGCACCCGCTAAAATATCAAATGAATGGTCTTTCGTACCTACTCCTTCTAAAGAATCGGAAGCAGTTGCATTGAATTCAAAACCTTCATAGTTATCTTTTAATATAATATTGATAACACCAGATACCGCATCAGAACCATAAATAGCAGATGCACCACCAGTAACAATATCAACTCTGTCGATTAGACTTGCTGGGATCGTTGACAAATCTACCTGTGCCGAACCAGCTGAACCTGCAACATGTCGTTTGCCATTTATAAGAACCAATGTTCTATTCGAACCTAAACGGCGTAAATCTGCTGAACTGACACCGGCTTCAGAATTACTATTATTATTACCAATAATAGTGTTAGTTGCGCCAATTGACGGTAGTTCTGAAAGAACGCTCGCTAAATCTGAATTACCAAATTTGGCTAACTCTTCTGAAGAAATACTCACAATAGGAGCTGGTTGAGTTAATTCCGCTTTTGCAATACGAGAGCCTGTAACGGCAATCTTCTCGATTTTTTCATCATCATTAATTTCATCTGCTGCATAGACTGGTAATGCTAGAGTAGCAATGGTTCCCATTGCCATAGCAAGGCGTATAGAGCGTGATAACTTTGAGTTTATAAACATGAATTCTCCCTGATATATTCATATTAGTAATTAAATTACATCCGTTAAGATTAAAACTTCGAATCGTTTTTTATTTAACCAACCTTAACGGCTTTTCCTTTTTGCAACATAATTTAAACATTAAAACCATTATCATTCAACACTTACAACCATATTTAATCACTCAAATTCATATGTACTCTAAAACGGGACCTTCTCAGGTTTAAAATTGGTGTTTAGTGCATGTAAATTGTCAGCAATACCATTTGTAGGATTGATGTTTTAGAAGGTAGGAGCATTCTATTGAGGGTTAGTTGATACGTAATGATCATTGTAAATTGAATGATTTGAATAAATCATGAATCTAATTAGTCATTGACAGCCAACTCTAACTTGAGCTTTAAGTGTTACCTTTCAGTAGCTTAGAAAAAACACCTTTTGACGACTCTCATTTTTAAGTTATTTTTAAGTTATTTTTAAGTTATTTTTAAGTTATTTTTAAGTTATTTTTAAGTTATTTTTATCCACTAATGCTATTAAGATTTAAAGTATTCTCAAATAAACTATGCCTTTTATGACGCATTTTATTTAGATTAATTACTCAATTATTACTCAATTATTATCATGCATATTTTATTATGTAACAAAAATACATTAAAAATACTGCAGTACTACCACTTAAATTAAAGTTATGCTATCAGCTTAAAGGTAAAAATAATTGATCTGATATCCAATGGTAGAGATTGTATATAACTTATAAAATTTTTTTCTAATTATTTATTATTAATTTGGCATATAGGGCACGTTTACCGTTCTAGAATAAACATCAGTTCATTTAACTACCACAATGAGTTTCTTTTTTATGACTTGGATAATTTCTTGTTCTTTTACTATATTTTAAGACAAACAGAGTAGTGCATAAAATAGACATCTACCCCGTTATCTGCAATTTAATTAACATTGGTTAGTGACTAAATTCTTAAGCGATGAGAACCTGTTAGTCATATATCCCTAAGGAAAGTGCAGTAGATAATACTCTACTGAGTTTTTATGTCTGATCACTCTCATTATTGTTGAATATATACACATAAAACGATTTTAGTGGCTGTATACCTTAAAGATATGTCGATAAACAACAAATCATAACATTGAACATAAAACCATCATGATGAAAAATACTAACATTACTGTTATTTTGCTCATAAAAAAGAGATGCCACCTTAGGGGACATCTCTGTTTAATTGAGTCTTACCGTTAAGTCATATTAACGGTATTGCGTCAGTTCATCGTAATGACTATTTTGCTGTCCAGCGATCCATCCAACCGAGTACATTTTTGTACCATTGTTGCAGGTTGTCCTGGTTTAAAATCCAGTGATTTTCATCAGGGAACACTAACAACTCAGATGGTATACCATTACGTTGCATGTAAGTGTATGCCGCCAGGCCTTGACCATAAGGTACGCGGTAATCTTTTTCACCGTGAATGACTAACATTGGCGTTTTCCAGTTTTCAACATAGTTAACTGGGTTAAACTTCTCAAACAATTCTTTGTTTTTGTCGTACGAACCGCCAAATTCATATTCTGGGAACCATAGCTCTTCTGTTACGTAGTACATTGAACGCATGTCAAATAGACCCGCATGGTTAACAAGACACTTGAAACCATCGTTCCATTTACCTTGGAACCAGTTCATCATGTATCCACCGTATGAGCCACCTAATGCACAAGCATTGTTTGCATCTAACCAAGGTTGCTGAGCGGTGACAGACGCCATGCCCTTTTTAAGATCTTCCAGTGGCTTGCCGCCCCAATCTTTACCGATTGAGTCAGTAAATGCTTGGCCATAACCGGTAGAACCGTGGAAGTCGACCATCACTACGCCATAACCTGCGCCAGCCCAAAGCTGGGCATTCCAACGACCACTGAATCCATTGCCAAATGAACCTTGTGGGCCACCGTGTACTAAATACGCGATTGGGTATTTTTTACCTTCTTCATAATTAGCCGGTTTTATCCAGTAACCATGTACGGTTTCATCATTCCAACCTTTAAAGTTGAACTGTTCAAACTCGCCAAATTTAATATTGGCCAATTTGTCTTTGTTGACATCGGTAAGCTTAGTAAGTTGCTCACCTTCTGCCGTTACGCTATATAGATCGCCTGGTTCAACCAGTGATGACTTTTGGAAAATCAATTTGTTGTTAGTGACCGCGATTAAACTATTGCTGCCTTGATTATAAATAGGACGCACATCACCAAATTGAGTGTTCACTTCAAAAATAGTGACCTGACCCACATCTTGTGCGGTGACATATAAAGTACGACCATCGGCACTGAAATTAAGCGAACTTGCACTGCGATCCCATAGAGGCGCGACTTCTTTTTCCTGTCCTGTGACATTGTCACGTAACATGATGCGGTAACGGTCTGCTTCATAACCTGGCTTGGTCATGGCTAAGTACGCTAAATAACGACCATCAGCAGAAAATGTAGGCTGTGAGTCCCATGCGGTATTGGCTTCGGTTAAATTAACCGTGTCGCCACCTGCCACAGGTACTTGCCATAAATCATAATTGGTTGTCCAGGCTTGATCGCTACTTGGCGCTTTTGCGCTATACACCACGTATTTACCATCTGGCGTAAAGGTCACTTCTTCCATTCCAGAAAATGGCTTTGGAGGCGTTTCAGTGTCACGATTCGCGGTAACATTGGTTGGCTCAGTGATTTTTTTACCGTTTAATTGTGCTACAAATAAATGGTTACGTGCATGGTCTTCCCAGGTATCCCAGTGACGAACCATTAATTGCTTATATTCGCGGCCAGACGTTTTGCTTTCATCAATGGCAGTAAACTTGTCTTTAGAACACGCTAAGTCTTTACACTCAGGAAACACGCGCATGGTCATAACAACTTGCTTGCCATCTTGAGACAATTTGTAGCCATTCACATCTAACGGTAAATCCGTTACCGCGATGGCTTCGCCACCGTTGAGGGCTAACTGATATAACTGACTGCTACCCGTGCGGCTGGCAAGGAAATAAATTGACTGGCCATCTGATGAAAAACTCACATCATGTTCAGTACCCGCAGCAGCCGTTAGCTGTTTAGGTTTTGCGTTTTTGTTGCTTAAATCGAGCAAGTACAGATCCGAACTCGCCTCGCCTTTTTCATCAACGACTTTAACGCCATAAACGAGGTTTTTACCGTCGTTTGAGACAGCGGCTGAATGGACTTTATTTAAATTAACGAGTTGCTGAACATTAAACGGTGTCGGCTCAGCCGCCAGCGCTGACGTTGCCATTCCGGCGGCAACCAGTGCAAATAATACAGAGGACTTTTTCATTGTTATAGAGTCTCAGTTGTTTTAGGTAGAAATCATGCTGAACCTAATTTAGGATCAACATATCAATATGTATTGCAGACTAGCGAAAGCAAAACGCTCAAGCAACAGGCCTTTTGTAAAAAGCTGTAAACTTGAGCGTCTTATCACATGACATCTTGTTGTTTAACAAGCTTATCGATGCTTTCTAGCAGCTTGCGATTACTTAGCTTTGCTATTGGCAATATTGACTTTCCATATTGCAGGTCCTGTCTCGTGAGCGTTAACGCCATTAGAGTCTACAGCAACGGTAACCGGCATATCTTGAACGTCAAACTCGTAAATGGCTTCCATTCCCAAGTCTTCAAATGCTACAACACGGGCTTTTTTAATCGCTTTAGACACTAAATAAGCTGCGCCGCCCACAGCCATTAAATAAACTGCTTTGTGTTTTTTAATTGAAGCCACGGTTTCAGGGCCACGCTCAGATTTACCAATCATGCCCATTAGACCGGTTTTGTCTAACATCATGTCGGTGAATTTATCCATACGGGTTGCCGTTGTTGGGCCTGCTGGGCCAACAACTTCATCACGAACCGGATCAACTGGGCCAACGTAGTAAATAAACTTGCCGGTAAAATCAACGCCTGCAGGTAAACCTTCGCCAGAATCTAATAGCGATTGAATACGCTTATGCGCAGCATCGCGACCGGTTAGCATTTTACCGTTAAGTAATAAGGTATCGCCGCTCTTCCAGGTTTCGATTTCAGCTTGAGTGATGTTATCTAGATTGACACGGTGAGTGTTCTCGCCTGCTTCGCGAGTGATTTCAGGCCAATCAGATAATGATGGTGGTGCTAAATCAACTGGGCCTGTACCGTCTAAATGAAAATGCACATGGCGGGTTGCAGCGCAATTTGGGATCATCACCACCGGCTTTGAGGCTGCATGAGTTGGCGCTGATTTGATTTTAATGTCTAGCACGGTGGTTAAACCACCTAAACCTTGAGCGCCTATGCCTAAATTGTTAGCGCGCTCAAAAATATCTAAACGTAATTTCTCTTCGGTCGTTACCGCACCGCGCGCCATTAACTCGTGGATATCAACCGGATCCATTAATGACTCTTTTGCCATTACTGCGGCTTTTTCAGCCGTGCCGCCAATACCTATGCCAAGCATACCTGGTGGACACCAACCTGCGCCCATAGTCGGTAAGGTTTTTTCAACCCAGGCAGCAATATCATCAGACGGGTTTAACATCGCCATTTTAGATTTGTTTTCAGAACCGCCGCCTTTGGCTGCAATCATTACTTCAACTTGATTGCCGGCAACCATATCAATGTGTACCACTGACGGGGTGTTGTCTTTGGTATTTTTACGCGTGCCAGCAGGATCTGCGACAATCGATGCACGCAATGGGTTATCTGGATTGGTGTAAGCGCGGCGAACACCTTCATCGACCATTTCTTGTACTGTCATGTCTGTTTTATCCCACTGTACAGACATACCAATTTTAACAAATGTGGTCACAATACCGGTGTCTTGACACAGCGGACGCTTACCTTCTGCTGACATGCGCGAGTTAATTAAGATTTGTGCAATCGCATCTTTAGCTGCAGCACTTTGTTCACGCTTGTAGGCATTGAACATCGCATCAACAAAATCTTTTGGATGATAGTAAGAAATGTATTGCAGTGAATCAGCGATACTCTCAATAAAGTCGGCCTGTTTAATTACAACAGGAGTATTGGAAATCGTTGTAGGGGTATTGCTCGACATATGGGGCGCTCCAGCAGCCATTGCGGCCTAACATTATTATCTTTATCAACAGAAACGTTTGGGTAACCATCTCGTTATTATTAACTGACTCAATCACGCGTCATTAAACGGCTACCAAACGAGGTTAACTATTTAGACCAATATGATACTCTTTCCATCCTTTTTGGGCTACATCACATTTTTAGATAAGGGTAATCGATGTTTGCGCGGGTAAAAAACGCACTCTATGGGCAAAAATTAGATTGGGAAATTGACACTAAACAACTGTTTGCATTATTTAGTGAAAACCCCTGGGCCATATTACTCGACTCCGCCAATGCCGCGCACCCAGATGCGAAGTTTGACATTATTGCCATTAACCCTATTGCGACCTTAACCAGCGATGATGGCCTGTGCCAATTTACCCCTATCCATCACGATATTGCGCAACTGAATATTACGCCTTCTGCTGCGCTGTCGCCCCTTGAAAACTTAGCCCACATTCACACTTTGCTTTATCCCACTCAACAAGCATGTGAACACCCATTTAGTGTTGGCGCTGTCGGCGCATGGGGTTATGATTTAGGCCGCACAATTGAAAAACTGCCAAAAATTGCCAACAAAGATATTCACCTGCAAGAGATGAATGTCGGGTTTTACGATTTTTGCTTGCTTTATTGCTATACCGAAAAGTGCTGGTTTGCTTACCATTACAATGGAAAGATAGCGCTTGAAACTGAAGTGAATTTAATTCAATTAAAAATAAAAAATCAGTATAACCTCAATAAAGTGTCTCAAGCGGCCACACAAGATTTCACCTTAACCTCAGCATGGCAAAATCAACTCACTGAGCAGCAATACCAGCAAAAATTTGCTCAGGTACATGAGTATTTACTTAGCGGCGATTGCTATCAAATCAATTTAACTCAGCGTTTTGAAGCACACTATCAAGGTGACGAATGGCAGGCTTATTGTGCATTGTCGCATGCTAACCAAGCGCCCTTTTCAGCATTTATGCGTTTACCCGAGCATTGTGTGTTATCCATTTCGCCTGAACGCTTTATACGGTTACAGCAAAAACATATTGAAACAAAGCCCATCAAAGGTACCTTGCCACGTAGTATTGACCCCGTTCAGGATCAACATGCTGCCGACACGCTAAGCCATTCTGAAAAAGATCGCGCTGAAAATGTCATGATTGTTGATTTACTGCGTAACGATATAGGTAAAGTAGCAGCGCCTGGCAGTGTTAAAGTGCCGTCTTTATTTGCTATTGAGAGTTTTCCTGCTGTGCATCATTTAGTGAGCACAGTAACCGCTACTCTGGCAGCCGATCATAATGCCTTTGATTTACTCCAGGCCGCCTTTCCTGGCGGTTCTATTACTGGCGCACCTAAAATACGCGCCATGCAAATTATTGAAGAATTAGAACCATCAAGACGTAATCTTTATTGCGGCAGTATTGGTTACATCAGCCAGGACGGTAATATGGACACCAGTATTACCATTCGCACCTTAGTGACCGAGCAAAACCGTATTTATTGTTGGGCTGGTGGCGGTATTGTGGCGGATTCTGATGCGAAAGCGGAATATCAAGAAAGCTTTGATAAAGTCAGTAAAATCTTGCCCTTATTAGAGAGTCTTAATAAACAATAGTACGCTGATATTTGCTAGGTCGTTAAATCTCTGTATTTAATTGAGCCAAAAAGCTTTTCATATACTTAATTCTTTTGCTGGCTTCTATTTTTGCAGATTCGGTGTGCATGGTGTCAGCAAGCTTAAATAATTTTGTGTAAAAGTGGTCAATCGCAAAAAGACGATCATTAGCTTGTCTGTTTATACAAAATGGATCATCCACATTATACAAGCTCACACCAAGGCTGGTGCTGACTTGAAGACATCTTGCTATACCTATGGCGCCTAATGCATCTAACCTGTCGGCATCTTGAACTATTTTGGCTTCTATACTTTGTGGCGCAACATTGGCGCTAAAGCTGTGCGCAACTATCGCATGGTGAATGGCAGGTAAAAATTGAGTTGGATAATCAATACCCTCTAAAAAAGCAATGGCTTTATCTGCCGCATAACGTGAGCTTTGAGCACGGTCTCGATGATTTTTAGCAAACGAGAAGCAATCGTGTAAATAAGCTGCTGGTATGACTATCGCAGGGTCAGCGCCTTCAGTGACACATAATGCTTTAGCCGTGTTAACCACTCTAAACACATGATTAAGATCATGAGCTAAGTCTTGTTGCATCTCAGTGTTAATAAACGCAATTAATTGATATTCATATTGCTCTTTCATGTTATTCCTCGCGTATCGCGTTAGCCAACCTAATGAGCCCAAACTGCATAGTCAATTTTTTGCAGCAAGGTATTTTAACCAATAAGCATTAGCCGGCAATAACTTTAATTGGTTCATCGAGTACCCATTTTTGAACCATATACCCGAGAAACGAAGGCGTTTATGTGCTTAATTTGCGCTGTGATATTCTGCAACAAGCATTAGCATCTTTGACCACTCGCTCAAATACTTCTTGAGCATTCACTCAAAACCTGTTTCAATATCAGCCTTAACTGAAAAAGGAGCTCACATGCTTAAGTTTTATTTCCACCCTGGCCCTAACCCAATGAAAGTTGCTCTATTCTTAGCTGAAACAGGTTTACCGTTTGAGCTTGTGCCTGTAGATACTCTTAAAGGTGAGCAACATACTGCTGAATTTAAAGCGATTAATCCCAATGCTAAAACGCCTGCGATTGATGATAATGGTGTAAGAGTTTTCGACTCTAACGCGATTTTGTTATACCTGGCTGATAAGTCTGGCCAGTTAACGGGTAAAGCGGAAGATCGCGGTGAGTTGTTGTCGTGGTTAATGTTTATTGCCACTGGCCTTGGTCCTTTTTCTGGTCAATCCGTTCATTTTAGACATCATGCTCCTGAAAAAATCGCCTATGCCACTAACCGTTATTTACGTGAAGCACAGCGCCATTACGAAGTATTAAACGATCATTTAGCGGGTCGTGAGTACCTAGTGGGTGATGAATACACCATTGCGGACGTTTCTGCATGGGGTTGGATTGATAAAGCGACGGTTGTGCTTGGTGAGGAAGGTTTAGCACCATACCCTAATCTACAGCGCTGGTTTGATCGCGTGAGTGCACGCCCTGCCATTGAAACGGCTCGTAATTTTGGAAAAGATGTCGCTTTTAAAGGCGAGTTTGATGATGAGGCAAAACGGGCTTTCTTCCCACAGAACTTTCCAAAAGCTTAAGTTTCACACCTAGATGTAAATTGAAGGTTTAAATTGCTTAGATTTAAATAAAGATCTTTAAATAAAGCGATTTAAACAGGCGCTTTCGTCAATAAACGCGTATTACTCAGTAATACGCGTTTTTTTATGTGACGGATCCCACCTTCACGGTCGTATATAAATGGCATTAATAGGTTATTAATATGTATTGATTTGGTTATTTACCCAGTCAATATCGTAATTTTACTTGTTCTTATGCCGTTATTTTTCTAATGTTAATGCAGCAATTGAAAATGATTATCAATGAGGTTGATCATGAATACCCACTTACAGCATCAAATTCATCACTGGTTACAACAAGACCCCGATCCTAGCACTCAAGCTCAATTACAAACATTACTCGACAATCAAGACGAAACAGCTTTAACCGCAATGTTTTCAGGGCGTTTAGCCTTTGGCACCGCAGGTCTTCGTGGTGAAGTGGGCCCAGGCCCCATGGGAATGAATCGCCTCGTTGTGAGACAAACAACGGCAGGTCTAGGTGCCTATTTATTGGCACAAATTAATGATGCTGCCAGTCGAGGTGTGATTATTGGTTATGACGGGCGTCATGATTCGTACGCATTTGCTCACGATGCTGCCAGTGTGCTGACCGCAATGGGCATAACCGTTCGGTTAACGACTCGGGTTGCCGCTACACCATTAGTGGCCTTTGGAGTAAAACACTTTAACGCTGCTGCAGGCATTGTGGTTACCGCAAGCCACAACCCACCACAATACAATGGATATAAGGTGTATTGGGAAAATGGTGCGCAAATTATTCCGCCACATGACTCAGGTATTGCCGCGCAAATTCAACATGCTGCCACCCAGAGCATCCCATTTATCTCGCTTGATGATGCCCAGAAACAAGCTAAGTTGATTTGGCTCGAAGATGATTTTTACCAAACCTACCGCGAAGGCATTCATACTGCGAGTGTATTGCAACAACATGCTAATACCCAACCGGTAAGCTTAGCGTACACCGCTATGCATGGTGTGGGCGCTGACATGGCTGAAGCCGTGTTGAAAGATGCAGGATTCACCCAAGTCTATTCTGTCGCGGCACAACGTGAACCGGACGGCGATTTCCCTACGGTAAATTTCCCTAATCCTGAAGAGAAAGGCGCGATGGATTTGGTGATAGCGGAAGCTAAAAAACATCAGGCCATGCTTGCGTGTGCCAATGATCCAGATGCCGACCGTTTTGCTGTGGCAGTGCGTACTGCTGAAAACGACTATAAAATGCTTACAGGCGATCAAGTCGGCGTATTGTTTGGCGAGTATTTATTATCACACGCCCCAGCCCACCAACGTCTAGTGGGCACCACCATCGTGTCGTCAAGTTTGTTGTCTAAAGTTGCACAATCGATGCAAGCAACATGTTATACCACCCTCACCGGCTTTAAATGGTTGATGAATGTAGGAATAAACAAATGCGAAGCTGATAACCAATTCTTATTCGCTTATGAAGAAGCGCTGGGTTATACCGTGGGCAGCATGGTGTGGGATAAAGATGGCTTATCTGCATTAGTCGCGTTTGCACAGTTGTGCGCTGAATTGGCCACCAAAAAACAAACTGTGTGGGACAAGCTAGAGCAAATTTACCGTCTGCATGGTTTTCACCTTAATGCGCAAGTCAGTATTGCCCTAAAACCTGATACGCCAAACATTGGTGAGCATTTACGTCAACAACCACCCGCCAACATTGCCGGTTTTGCAGTAACGTCAAGCGATGATCTAAGACAGTCTTTACGTACATTTTCTGATGGTTCTACTGCGGTCATTGACTTACCTAAAAGTGATGTATTAATTTACTGCTTAGAAAATGGTGCCCGAGTTATTGTAAGACCCTCAGGCACTGAACCTAAAATTAAGTGTTATTACGAAGTGGTTGAAACCATGACAACAACTGACACTTGGACCTCTGCGCAACAACGAGCTGAACAGACGATGGATAAGTTTATTAAAGCTCATCAAGCAAGTTTGCCTAGCTAATCAATTATCGTGAGCGACACCGGCTACACTGTTAAACACCTGTTAAATTTAACAGGTGTTTTTATTTGTGTTAAAAAGTAAATTAACAAACTGTTTGCATTAGTATATTTCACTATACCTGTGTGTCATTACATATGCCGTATTAAACTAACTCACCATATATTAAACAGATCTAATCTCCAGCAAAACTGGTCTATAATGTTATATAATTTCTATTAACGTTATCGCAGGATTGCTAATGTATAAAAGTCTCGTATCTTTGGCGGTCATCGCCAGTATTTCCGCCCCAGCCGCTATGGCTGAAGAGGAAGGTCTCAATCTAGAGCGCATTCAAGTGATTGGTTCACGTATTGCCCTGCGCACAGCCACTGATAGCCCAACACCTGTTGATATTATTACCTCAGAGCAACTTGAAGCGACCGGGATTACCGAAACCGCAAAAGCACTTCAGTTTGCCGCCCCTAGTTTCAGCGTACCATTTTCATCCATTACTGATGGTAGTGATGCGGTACGACCTGCAAGTTTACGAGGCATGTCACCTGACCACACTTTAGTGTTAGTAAACGGTAAACGTCGTCATGGTTCTGCCCTAGTGCACTTATCAGGTACTGTGGGTAAAGGCTCGTCAAACGTTGACTTAAATGCCATTCCGATGACTGCGATTAAACGCATTGAAATTCTGCGTGATGGTGCTTCTGCTTTATATGGTTCAGACGCCATTGCCGGTGTGATTAACGTTGTACTTAAAGACAGCAATGAAGGCGGCAGCATTTCTACCCAAATAGGCCAAACCTATGAAGGTGATGGTGAGCAAGTACGTGTAGGTGTTAACCAGGGCTTTAGCTTTAGCGATGATGGCTTTGTGAATGTGTCTTTAGAAGCGCATCAAAAAAATGCCACTAACCGTGCAGGTCTTGATAGCCGTCAACAATACCCAGAATTGGCTGATGGTAGCTTAGATCCTCGTGAAGACACAATTAATCGTAAAAACCACCACGTTGGTGACAGCGATTATGATAACTACGGCTTATTTGTGAATGCTGAACAAGCCATCACAGACACCAGTAAAGTGTATGCATTTGGCGGGATTAGCAAACGTACCTCAACTTCTGGAGCGTTTTATCGCCGCGCGTTAGATTTGCGTAACATCATTGAAGTCTATCCAGATGGTTATTTACCACAAATTAGCCCTGAAATCCTCGATTATTCATTTGTAATGGGTTATGACGCTGAATTAGGTGATTGGAACATTGATGCCTCTGCCGGTTACGGTAGCAACAGCTTTGAATATAATGTTGAAAACACCATTAACGCCTCTTTAGGTCCAACGAGTCCAACCGATTTTTATGCTGGCACCCTGTCTAATAGTGAGTTAAACCTCAATCTTGATGCGTCTACCTATTATGATTTTTATAATGATTCAGAAATCGTGGTCGCCACAGGTGTCACATTCCGCGAAAGTGGCTATGAAATTGAAGCCGGCCAAGTAGAATCATACATTAAAGGTGATTACGAAGGTAAAGCGGGTGGAAGCCAGGGCTTTGGTGGTTTTACTAAAGAATCTGAAGTGGATGAAGACCGTACCAATACCGGTATATACTTCGAACTTGAAAACCAGTTAACCAATGAATTTTATTGGGCTGCTGCAGTGCGTTATGAAGACTATTCAGATTTTGGCAGTAACACCAGCTGGAAGTTGTCGGGTCGTTACGATATTACTGACAATGTAGCATTACGTTTAACCACTGATACGGGTTTCCGTGCACCAAGTGTGCAGCAGCTTTACTTTACCAACGTATCGACCTTCTTTGACCCTGACCCGGTAACCGGTGAGTTTGTACCACGCGAATCAGGTACCTTTAACCAGTTATCGCCAATCAAAGATGCATTAGATATTCCCGATCTTAAAGCTGAGATCTCGCATTCAGTCAGTGCAGGTTTAGTGTATAACGGCGACAATGGCTTTACGGCGACTTTAGATGCGTATCAAATTAATGTTGATGACCGTATTATTTTATCGGGTTCGGTAGACCAAGAAAGTTCACCTGTGATTGCTGAAGCCTTAGCCGGTAGCAATGCCGACTCAGCGCGTTTCTTTATAAATGCAGTTGATACTGAAACTCAAGGGGTTGATTTGGTTATGACCCAGGAGTTTGACCTTGGCCAATTTGGTGATGTGAGCGCCAATCTTGCTTATTCATACAAAAAAACCAAAATTGAATCAATTAACTTACCGTCTATTCTTGATGGATTAGAAGATGATCTATTTGATCGTATTGAAGTTATCCGTATGACTGAAGCAACACCTAAAAACACCGGTAATATTGGTTTTACTCATCATTATGATGACTTTACCACTAACTTACGTTTCAGCTACTTTGGTGATTACACGGTAGGTTATTCGTCGAGTGAAGTGGAATACGATGCAAAATGGACCACAGACTTAAGTACCCGTTATCAAGCCACTGATTCACTTGCGGTAACACTTGGGGTGCAAAATCTGTTTGATACCTACCCAGAGAAACGTCCTGAAGACAATAACTTCAATGGTATTTTTGTTTACCCATTAACCAATACTCCATTTGGTTTTAACGGTGGCTACTACTACTTAGATCTACGCTACACCTACTAAATAATCGTTATTAGTAAGCATTAATCAGCCGATAACTCACGCTGAAAACAAAAAAGCCAATCATGTTTGATTGGCTTTTTAATACCTCAAGCTGAACAGAGAACGATGGGGTAATAACATTAACTTACGTTGTCTTGCTAGCGGAGTAATGCTTACTGACCTTGTTTACTCACTAAGTTTAATCATCATTAGCATTAGTGTCATAAAGCTTTTCAAGATACTGCTTCGCGACATCGTTCCAGCTAAACCGCTGTTTGGCAGCATTGTGCTTCACCTGTTGCCAAGTATCACTGCCATATAACTCGAGCACTTGATTAACTCGCTCAACCAGAGCTTGCGCTTGCGCTGCTAGCGTTTCACCATTAAACACCCAACCACTGACATTATCTATAATCGTGTCATTCAGTCCGCCCACGCCATGAACCAAACAAGGCTGCCCTTCCCGCATTGCGAGCATTTGACTTATTCCGCATGGCTCAAATGAACTTGGCATTAAAAATAAACTGCCCGATTGATAAAGCTGCTCAGACAATGCTTCATCATAACCGTTTAAAAACAGAAAGTTATCATAACGCGCCGCGGTAGCTTGCAGTACCTTAGCAATATGCAGATCACCACTACCAAGCAACATAAATACCCCACTCGGTTGATGTCGCTGAAGCGATTCGACTATCGCATCTAGCACTGTTTTTGTGGTGGTTCGACCTTCAGCATCAATAAATGGTTGTAATAAAATCAACATTTTTTGTTCTGTTAAACGTCCAACAAAAGTCAACAGAAAACGGTCTGTATCGGGAACAACCTGACTATTTTTTAGCAACTGGGTGTTGGCCATTAGTGCATGTTTATATTGGTTAATGCGAGTAAGTGCAATGGAATCTATCACATTGACATTAGCAACCTTAGCTTGCCATTTAATAAGGGTGTTTTCAGCTTTAAGTAACAACGCCGCATAATCATGATGAGGTTCATCGGTGTTATTAACCTCATCATAAACACAACCATTAATGATCCCGACTAACTTGCCTTGCTGACATTTAGCAATTAAGTCGTTCTCTAAACCTTCTCCACCAAAAAAACCTTTAATATAGTCAGATGGTATGAGCACTTCTCGAGCATAGGTCGGTGACACCAAATGCACTTTGTCACTCAGTACAATCCCCATTCGCATAGGATTGATGCAATTGTCATAACGAGGATCAAACAAGCTGTTATCCGCAATTGGGTTTAATTTACCCATATATTGCGGAAACCAATGGCCAAATGAAGAATCATCTCCGGTAAAGGGGCGGATCCCTTGTAATGCCAAGTTGTGAATCGTAAATACACAAGGTAAAGCCTTTAAGACTGCAAATTCATCAACACAACTGCGAAGCATTGCCACCATGGCAGTGTGCCAGTCGTGAAGGTGTAACACATCCACTCGCGGTAATACTCCTTGCACTAAACTAGTGGCCGCGCAGAGTGAAAACAAAGCAAACTTGGTCGCATCTTCGGCAAACGGTCTGTCGGCGGAACCGTTACAATAGATTTTATCTTGATGGTTAAATAACGGATGATCAAATAAATAGATTTGCGCGATTGAATCGTCAGCATCATTTTGCCTGGCCGCTGCGATGTCATCTTTGTTTTGCGGCCGAGGCATCCGATACACCGCTACAGAGTGGTGTTCACCCGCAAAGCACACCTCAATATCTTCCATATGGATAGCATGATATCTCTGGGCTAAAAAACCATAATTTGGCATAGCAACATCGGCTATCACTTCGCACATGGCTAATGCTGGGGGCAAATCGCGGATAACATCCGCCATGCCACCCACTTTAGCGCCGTGAAGTGCATCGTTTTCTGCTGCCACCAGCAGTACTCGTTTTACACTACCTTGAGTCATTTCCAGTCCTTATTCGTAGCCAACAGGTAAACCCAACATTTTCCGTGTTACTAAAGTAACGCCTTTTTCGGATACCCTAAAACCCTTAGCCCTATCGTGATCATGATTATAACCAATCACCATTCCTTCAGGGATGATGCAACCCCGATCTAAAATGGCATTTTGGATTTTACAATTCTTCAATACCACCACATCGGGTAATAAAACCGAGTCTTTTACAAAAGAATAAGAACATACCCTCACTTCATCAAACAACACACAACGTTTAACTTTAGCACCTGAAATAATACAGCCTCCAGAAACGATAGAGTCCACAGCCATACCGCGCCTATCATCATCATCAAACACAAATTTAGCGGGTGGTAACTGCTCTTGATAGGTCCAAATTGGCCACTTGGCATCATAAAGGTTGAGTGGCGGTGTGGGTAATAACAGCTCCATGTTTGCTTGAAAAAACGAATCTAATGTCCCAACATCACGCCAATATGAAGGTTGTCCAGCAACCGCACTGGAAAATGGAAATGCAAACACTTTGTGATTTTCAATAATGGCTGGAATGATGTCTTTGCCAAAGTCACGATCTGATTTTTCGTTGTTGGCATCTTTTTTTAACTGTTCAAATAAAAACTTAGTGTTGAATACATAGTTGCCCATCGAAGCTAAACACATTGTAGGATCACTTGGAACCGGTTTGGGCTCAGCGGGTTTTTCTTCAAAGCCAATCACCCGATGATCGCTATCAACTTCCATCACCCCAAACGCTCCAGCGGCTTCGTCAATAGGTGTTTCTAAACAACACACAGTCATCTCAGCACCTGATTCTGCATGGGCGGCTAGCAAGCCTGCATAGTCCATACGATATATATGGTCACCAGATAGGATCATCACATATTTAGGAATTTCCTGTCTAATAATATCAATATTTTGGAATACCGCATCTGCAGTACCTTGATACCAGTTACCTGATGTTTGTTGAGAAGCCGGTAATATTTCAACCGACTCCCCTAGCTCTTTTTTAAAATGTCCCCAGCCACGAGTAACATGACGAATTAATGAATGCGACTTATATTGTGTCACCACCCCTACTCGGCGTATTCCAGAGTTAATACAGTTTGATAATGGAAAATCAATAATGCGATATTTACCCCCAAAATAGAGTGCGGGCTTAGCGCGCCAATCGGTTAATTCGTACAAGCGAGAACCACGTCCCCCCGCTAAAATCAACGCATAGGTATCACGGGTTAAATTACTAATATAACGAATATTACTCATAAGCAGACTCCATTTTGCTATTTAAAATAGCCATTAATAAATAAACATTGATACATGATTTAACTTATTTGTGGCATCACATCACTTACCTGTTTACTTTTTCATCCAAATTTCGTCGCGGTAGCCCGCTATGGTGTTGTCGCTTGAAAAACGCCCGCTTGCAGCAGTATTCTTAATACTCATTTGTTGCCAACTATCTTGATCAATATAGGTTTTTGCCACCAGCGCTTGTGCTTGGCAATAACTGTCAAAATCAGCGGCCGTCATCCATTGATCATTAGGATCGATAATCGAGGCAATAATGCTGTCGAAAATCCCCGGTTCGACCAAATTAAAATGACCACTTTCTAACATATTCATCACCCCTTGGAGGGCTGGCGAATGATCAATAATGTGTTGAGGCTGGTAATCCATACGAGTTTGCGTTACTTGACTAGCATTTAAGCCAAATAAGAAGAAGTTTTCATGGCCAACCTCTTCAAGCATTTCTATATTGGCGCCATCTAATGTGCCAATGGTCAAGGCACCATTCATCATGAATTTCATGTTGCCTGTACCTGAAGCTTCTTTACCCGCTGTTGATATTTGCTCAGATAAATCAGTGCCCGGACAAATTTTCTCCATCGCACTGACGTTGTAATTAGGTATAAATGCCATGCGTAAATATGGCGTAACAAGAGGATCAGAATTGATCATATGGGCTACATTATTGGCCAGCTTAATAATTTGTTTTGCCATGGCATATCCAGGAGCAGCCTTGCCACCAATTAACACACAACGTGGCACCATATCCTGAGTGTCTCCGTTAAGTATGCGGCGATATAAATGGATAACATGAAGAATATTCATCAATTGGCGTTTGTATTCGTGGATACGCTTAACTTGCACATCAAACATCATCTTTGGATCAAACTCGACGCCACACTGCTGTTTCACAAATTTGGTTAATGATTGTTTATTCTCAAATTTTACCAAGGCCCATTCTTTAACAAATGCTTTGTCACTGATACAGTCATTTAGTCCCTTAAGCCGTGACAAATCCTTAATCCAATCGTTGCCTAAACGACTACAAATCAACGAAGATAATTTTGGGTTACAAAATGCTAGCCAACGTCTAGGGGTAACACCGTTAGTTTTGTTGTTAAACTTGTGAGGCCATAATTGATAGAAGTTATTAAATAACCCCTCTTTGAGTAACTGAGTATGTAACCCTGCCACACCATTAACAGAAAAACTGGCAACGATGGCTAAGTAGGCCATTCGTATTTGCTGTTCTCCGCCCTCTTCAATAATCGACATCTCAGTCAGCTTTTGAATGTCACCAGGCCAATGATGTGCCACCAACTCTAAATACCGTGCATTAATTTCAAATATGATTTCGACAATACGAGGAAGCATATTTTTCATCATAGGAACTGACCAACGCTCTAATGCCTCAGGCAATAAAGTATGGTTGGTATATGCCATTGACTGACTTGTAATGGTCCACGCTGCGTCCCAACTTAAACCATATTGATCAAGCAACAATCGCATCAATTCAGGCACAGCAATGCTTGGATGAGTATCGTTAAGCTGCATTACGTTTAGCTCACTGAAGTGGCTAAAATCTTCACCAAACTTGTTTACATAACGGATTAATAGGTCCTGTAAACTGGCTGAAGATAAAAAATATTGTTGCTTCAACCGTAATTCTTTACCATTAACGCTAGCGTCATTGGGATACAACACCATGGTAATTTGTTCAGCCAAGTTTTTAGTTGCTACCGCTTCTGCATAATCACCTTCGTTAAACTCTGCTAAATCGAAGTCATCATTGGCTTCCGCTTTCCATAAACGTAAGGTGTTAATACGATTATTTTTATAACCTGGAATAGGCATATCATATGGAATAGCTAATACTTTTTGAGTGTTAACCAAAACATGATGCCGATGACCCTGCTTAAAAGAATGAGTTTCGGTATGACCATAAAAAGGGACAGAAACAATATGATTAGAAATTCGGACTTCCCAAGGGTTACCATTTCGTAACCAACGATCGGGTCGCTCTATCTGATAACCATCTATTATTTTTTGTACAAACATGCCGTATTGATATCGGATACCATAACCCGTAACGGGTAAATCCAAACTAGCACAACTGTCGAGAAAACAAGCCGCTAAGCGTCCGAGCCCACCATTGCCTAACCCTGCATCATGCTCAACTTGTTCAATATGTTCTAAGTTAGTGGCGTACTCTGTGAGTACTTGTCGAGCATCCTCGGTAATGTCTAAACTTAATAATGCATTACCTAATGCTCGGCCCATCAAAAACTCTAATGACAAATAGGCCACTTGTTTTTGTTGATATTGATTATCCTTGAGCCGTGTTTGTCGCCAGTCATCAAGCATTTGTTCCTTAACGCTTTGTGCTAAGGCATTAAACAATTCATGTTTATCATGGTCGTCTCTGCATAATTCGTAGCGCATATGCCTTGCTAATAAGGCCTTTAAGCTATCGCAAGGTTCTTCGTGAGAACAATTTTGTTCGTCTATTAATATCTCGGCAGTGACTTCAACTTTACTATTGGTTTTACTGATATTGGCACTGGCGTTATCTTTCGCTGTGGTCATCAATTGCTCCTTGTAAACTCGGTATGAAATAACATTAAACTACGACTCATTAAACTGACTTGCTGATCCTCATTCACTGAAGGCTCACTTTCTTGGGTATGTAATAAACAATGCCAATATCGAAGATGGGGTAATTGTGGCAGAGTAAAGGTATGCGCTAATTCATCTGTATTAATCATCAATAACAATGCTTCTGTACTCTCAGCGGCAGCACCAATATCAGCATGAGCTAAATTCCCCGTTAAAATGACACTCAAGGTCCGGATTTGATACTCACCCCAATGGCATTTGTTCATCACCTCACCCTGGCGGTTAAACCAGGCTAAACCATTATCAAAAAGGGCTTCTGGCTTATGAATAAACGCTTGATGGCATAACATTGGAAAGCGTTTACGTAAGCTGATTAATTGCGCCGTAAAGTTCACTAATGGCCAATCGATATTGTCCCAGTTAAACCACCCTATGGGATTGTCCTGACAATAGGCATTGTTATTACCTTGTTGAGTTTGGCTCGATTCATCGCCTGCCAACAACATCGGCACCCCCTGAGACAACAACAAACAGGTTAATAAGTTACGTTTTTGTCGACTGCGGATGGCATTAATGGCGTCATCGTCGCACTCACCTTCGATGCCATAATTACTACTGCAGTTTTCTTGATGTCCATCGCGGTTATCTTCACCGTTGGCCAAGTTATGACGATCGCCATAACTGACTAAATCATGCAAACTGAAACCATCATGGCTGGTGATAAAATTGATGCTCGCGGCAGGGCCACGACCGTTATGTTCGAAAAAATCGCTTGAACCGTGGAACCGCTTGGCAAACTCAGGCGATAAACCACTGTCGCCTCGCCAGAATTTGCGCATGGCATCTCTATAACGGTCATTCCACTCACTGAATGCCACTGGGTAATTGCCTAACTGATACCCCCCCGGGCCAATGTCCCAAGGCTCAGCAATCAATTTGACTTTGCACAACACAGGATCTTGAGTGATGGCATCAAAAAAGCCACTTCCACGATCAAATCCATAGGCTTCTCGTCCAAGGCAACTGGCTAAATCAAATCTAAATCCATCAACGCCCATCACTTCTACCCAGTAGCGCAGCGAATCCATGACCAGCATCAGTACTTGAGGATGATTAAGGTTGAAGGTATTACCGCAGCCAGTATCGTTAATGTTGAAACGTTTTTCATTGGGTAATAACCGATAGTAGCTAGCATTATCGATACCACGAAAACTGAAAGTGGGTCCCAAATGGTTTCCTTCGGCGGTATGGTTAAAAACCACATCGAGGATCACTTCAATCCCAGCAAGATGAAGTGTAGAAACCATTCGTCTGAATTCGCCAATATCTCCCTCATCCGATAAATAAGCAGAATGTGGAGCCATAAAAGCAATGCTGTTGTATCCCCAGTAATTAGTCAGGCCTTTTTGCACCAAAAAGGGTTCATCAAAAAAGCCATGCACGGGTAACAACTCTATGCAGGTAATCCCTAAGTTCTGTAAATAGTCAATTATCGGTTGGCTAGCTAACCCAGCAAACGTCCCTTGTTGGGACAATTGAATATTGGGGTGCTGTTGAGTAAAACCCTTTACATGAGTCTCGAATATGATGCTTCTAGCGAGACTAATATTAAGGGGTGCTATTGGAATATCGTTTACAAATCGACTGTCTAACACCATACATTTGGGCATATATGGTGCGCTATCTTGAGTATCAAATGATAAATCTTCATTTAAGGCATCAATGTCATAACCATAAATCGCAGGGTGGTATGTCACTTCCCCCACTAATCTTTTGGCGTAAGGATCGAGCAGAAATTTATGATGATTAAAACGGTGCCCGAGTTCAGGCTGGTAAGGCCCAAAAACTCGATAGCCATAAAGCAGTCCCGCTTTAGCACCCGATAAGTGGCAATGCCAAATCTGTCGTATTTGATGCTGCATAATATATTGCGCTATTTCAACACTGCCTGTGGAGTCAAAAATACACAGCACTACTTTTGTTGCATGCGCCGAAAATAACGAAAAGTTCACCCCATTATCATCGAGTGTTGCCCCAAGTGGATAAGGATAACCGCTGGTCATATCCATAACATGCCCTTGTAAAGTTGAAACCATTATTTCGTCACCCACTTATTGCGTAGGCTGATCTTGTTCGTCTAGTTCTGGAACCCAAATACTGCAACCCAACGGTGGTACTGTGATAACAATACTGTGTAACATGCCTTGCCATGGAGTAGCCTGAGCTTCACAGGGATTATCATTGACGACATCACCGCCACCATAGTGCTGATGGTCACTGTTGAGCAACTCGCGATAGTTTTGCGCCGTGGGTACACCCACTCTGAAGTCGTAATAAACCTGTGGAGACATGTTGACCACAATCACGACATGTTGTTGCTTGTCCATGCCAAAACGACAAAACACCAAAATGTTATTGTCAGCATTGTTGCAGTCGAGCCATTGGAAACCGTCGCTATGGTGATCGCGTTGATATAATGCAGGATATTGTTGATAGCATTGATTGAGATCGCGCACCCAATCTTGCACACCTTGATGTGTTGCATAGGTTAATAAATGCCAATCTAGGCTCTGGTTATGGTTCCATTCGTTGCGCTGGGCAAATTCGTTACCCATAAACAATAATTTTTTGCCCGGATGAGTCCACATAAAGCCATAATAAGCGCGTAATGTGGCGAACTTCTGCCAGTCATCACCCGGAATTTTATGCAGTAACGACCCCTTACCGTGAACCACTTCATCGTGACTGAGTGACAAAATAAATTGTTCGGTGAAGGCATACACTAAGCTAAAGGTAAGCTCACCATGATGATAACGTCGGTAAAGAGGGTCACAACTGATGTAACGTAAAGTGTCATTCATCCACCCCATGTTCCATTTAAAGCCAAAACCTAGGCCATTATTGCTGGTGGCTTGCGTCACACCTGGCCATGCGGTTGACTCTTCAGCAATCATGTTAATGCCTGGGAAGCATTGGTACATGCGCGCATTTAACTCTTGTAGAAAGCTGATAGCTTCAAGGTTTTCACGCCCGCCGAATTTATTTGGGATCCATTGATCTGCTCTTCTGCTGTAATCGAGGTAGAGCATAGACGACACAGCATCAAGCCTTAAACCATCAAAATGAAATTCATCTAACCAGTAATGGGCATTACTGTATAAAAAACTGCGAACTTCTGCGCGACCATAATTATAAATTAGTGTGTCCCAGTCCGGTTGTTCGCCTTTGCGGGGGTCAGCATGTTCGTATAAGCAACTACCGTCAAACCTTACCAATCCATGAGGATCGCGAGGAAAATGTGCTGGCACCCAATCGAGCAACACCGCAATACCTTGCTGATGGCATTCATCAATAAAAGCTTTAAGGCCATTGGCATCACCAAAGCGATAAGTCGGGGCAAATAACCCTACAGGTTGATAACCCCAAGATCCATCGAACGGATATTCGCTGATTGGCATTAACTGTAAATGAGTAAAACCCATCTCTTTTATATAAGGTACTAACTCGGCAATTAACTGCGAGTAATCAGTATATTCCTGGCCGTCATCCCCATTGCGACGCCACGAGGCTAATTGCACCTCATAGATAGACATAGGTTGTACGTGTGGCTGATGACTTGCCCGCTCTGCTAACCATTGACTATCTTGCCAGTCATAACGTTCGACATGAGGGATTTTCGACGCATTATGAGGTGATGGTTGCATGGCGACCGCGTAAGGATCAGACTTAATAACGCGATTGCCATGCATATCGCTAATGGCATATTTATAGTGTTGATCGGGTTCAACCTCAGCAATGAAAATATCCCACAGCCCACTAGCAGGATGGTGACGTAATATATGACGCTTGTTGTCCCATAAATTAAAATCCCCCATCACCGCAACTTGCTTAGCATTTGGCGCCCACACACAAAAATGAACCCCTTTCAGACCCTGATGTTCACGCCAATTAGCACCCTGAAAATGGTATGTTTGCAACTGGCTGCCTTCGCCAAATAAATACACGTCATCAGGGTTGAGTAAGCTGTCAAATTGATATGGGTCGTTAATGAGCTGCTCACATAAGGGATATTGCACCCGCAATAAATAAGCAAAAGGCTTCACTCTTCGGCCCATTTTACCGGCAAATAGACCTTGCTCGTTCACTTGCTCAAGTGTTGCCACTTTACGTCCATCTTTAGCGCTCAATACATCAACACTGATCGCACCAGGTATTAAGCAACGGACAACCAGTGTTTTACCATCATTAGCACTGTGCATGCCAAGCAGTGAAAACACATCTGTGTACTCACCATTTAATAAGGCTATTTCACTACCTTGTTGAAAATACGGGGTCGCTACAGTCATATTCAATGATCCATTAATAGGCACGTTTATCGGATGACGATGTGTTTTCTGCATTGGTGTTTACTGTTGTGTTTACGGTACTTGTGTTAACTGGATTGGCTTGAGTTCGGGACTTTCGGGCTGATGCTATCGCTTCAAGACGTTGCTGTACTTTAGGGCTTTGGGACATTTGTTTGATTGAAAGGGGTAATCGCCGCTGCCAATTAGGGAATGCTTTCCAGGTGCCGGGAATATTTACTCCGTGTTTATCGGCGACTAAATCACTTAATTGCACACTAAACAGTTGTGCATTGCCTTTTGCGGCAACTCGGATCCAGGCCAATAACACACTGTCAAAATCTAATTGTTCAACCGATGTAGTAGAGGTTGGTAGCTCAAATTCCTGTTCGCGGATAAGCAAATCAATTAATTGCTGTTTCTCTTGCTGACGCTGAGTGATGGCCTGCTGTAACTTGTCATCGGTTTCAATCAATTCGAGCTGACGTCGTAGACGTAAGTCCGCACCAAACCACCACGCAGAAAGCGTTGGTACATCATGATTAGCTAGCATCATCAGGCTTTGACGCTTATAGTTTTGTGGTGATTGGAAGCGATTGTGATCTTTACAAAAATAAAATAATTCATTAGATAAAATGCCGGCTTCGTGCAAACACGCCACAATTTCCGGTGGTACTATGCCTAAATCCTCGCCAATCACAATGCAACGAGCGCGCTGGCTTTCTAAACAAATAATGGCTAACAAGGTTTCTAATGGATAATAGACATAACAGCCATTACCGAGTTCTTCATGTAGTGGCCACCACCACAAACGCAGTAATCCCATGACATGATCAATTCTCAATGCTCCGCAACTTTGCATATTACTGCGAACCAACTGGATAAAATGACCATAATCATGTTGTTTTAATTTAACCGGATCGAATGGGGTTAAGCCCCAATTTTGGCCATGTTCAGCAAAAGGATCTGGTGGTGCACCAATACTGGCGTTGTCACAAAACAAATCGGCATTGGCACTAATTTCGGCGCCATGACTCACCGCCCCGACAGCCAAATCACGAATAAGCCCAATACTCATTCCACACTGTTTAGCATTCAACTGGCAAGCTTGTAATTGTTCATTAGCGACAAATTGTAGATACAAATAAAAGCCAACATCTTGAGTGAAATATTTAGGTGCTAATTTCACCTCGATGGTAACAAACTGAATCAGCGCAGTTTCATCTTGTGCCAAAAACGCCTTATAAGCTCTATATCTTGGTGTTTCTAACTTGACGTGATGAGAACAAAATATTTGATACAACTTATCGAAAATGGCATATTTCAGGCTGTGTACTTCATCGTAATTAATAAGGTGGGCTTGATTGAGCACTAATCTTTTTTGCTGCCATTTTTGTGATAATAATTCGCCATTAAGGGCGTTATATTCATCAACGGCTTCAATTTGTATGTATAAAGGGTTTAATCGACGGCGGTCTGTCGGGCTGTATGGACTGGGGTTATCTGGCTGACTGATGTCTACAGCATGTAGTGGATTGAGAAGAATAAAATCTGCACCAGCATGGGCAGCGTACTCTATAAGTTCAGCTAAATTGCCAAAATCACCAATCCCCCATTGCGCCTCATTACGTAAAGCATACAGTTGCGCATTAAGTCCCCATGTTTCTTTATTGTTGTTAAATGGCTGCGCTGAACGACCTTGATAAGCCGTAGACGGCGCAACCATCAATTGTCCCTGTAAGGTGTTTTTACGCTGAGGATCATGATTAAACACTAAATCAACTTGGTGATAACCTAAATGCAATGCCGAGTTATCAAGCATTAAGCGATATTGGCAATAACGCTTGTCATTAATATGATATTCGCCAGCAATAACACAATCACTTACATTGGCACTCACCGAGAGTGTGTCAATATTTTCACCGCTAATGGTCACCACAAACCCAGATGCATAATTCTCTGGCAGATAAACATCGACATAAAGCTTTTCAATGGTACACCATTGAAAAGTATGTAACGGAAGCAACCAAGGCTGTACATCGAGTTGCTCTATTCGCGCGTCTATCTTTGGTGGTGATAATTGCTGCTGAGTAAAATCCTGTATATCAAATGATTGAGGGTCGGACTCATCATGAAGATGTTCACGTTGATGAAACGATGATTGCAATAACATCGTAGTTAAAATCCCCTGCCTGTCCCTAGCGGGTATGTGAACAAGATTACCGAAACAATCGATAAATTCTGCCCCTACACCTTGCAAATATAGCAACTTCTCTAGTCCCATATTTGTCTTCCTCGCGATAATTAACTGCATTCATTCCAGCAGTTACCATGCCAGTTCATCATAACAAATTGAAGACAGATTAATGGCAATAAAATGACAACGATTACTAAATATAAATCAGCAACTTACCAATCGATGTTGACGTTTAAATGTTTAAACACACAATCATTTTAGGACTATTAAATGCACGATAATCGGGCACGTGTCACAAAATGGCGCAATTAAGCAATCAATGTCACTATAATTATTATTACTCGGTTTATTGCGTAGACGGTTGATATTAAGTAGGAACGGTTAATCGTGCAGCAAACAAATTACCTAAACTATTGAGCATTCTGATAGGCTTGTTCAAATGTTATACAATGAGTTGCTGGGCGCGACTCATTGTTGGATGTTTAAACCCATTTTATTAATTATCTGGTATTAAGTGGAAATTCTGCGGCTTATAGATAAATAATAGGATTGTTAGGCATCGTTGTTTTTCGGCAACGGCTCCTGCGTTACTCTATCTCCTACATCTGACTGCTATAGATGGTGGAAATGTTTTAATTTTATGGCAAAAATAAGACCATGCAGTTGTACCTAATAAACATATTAAGCAGCATAGAAGGTGCAGAAAACCGCCCTTAAGAATCACATAGGCTTTCCATTTATTTGTTACATTGTTTTACAAAGAAACAACCATATTTTCAACAATGCGTCTCAAACTGAAATCTGAGTGACTCTGATCGAACATATAATTAATTGAATATGTATAACACTCAATAAACTATTAATTGGATTCAAACACATCAATGAATAAACACGAATTTCAAATACGCTACCGATTACATCAATTGAGTGGCGCGATTGCATCCGCACCTACATCGTATTTGGGACGCCAAGCGGCGGTGTTAATTCCGATTATTGAAATAGATCAGCAACTGCAAATTGTATTGACCCAACGAGCAATGCATTTACGTCATCATCCTGGGCAAATTAGCTTCCCAGGCGGTAAAGTTGAACCTACTGACTTAAATGCCATTGATACGGCATTGAGAGAGGCCCATGAAGAAATTGGCTTAAGCGCCGAAAACGTTGAGGTATTAGGCTTATTTCCGCCGCACAAAACATTTACGGGATTTGAGATAACGCCAGTGGTTGCTTTTGTAAAACAGCCCTTCGAGTTAATCATTGATCCGGGCGAAGTAGCAGACTGTTTTACCGTGCCATTAAGCTTTTTTATTGACAGAAATAATCGGCATGAGGTGTTTCATTATCGACATGGAAAACGCTATCACGTTCATTTTATGCCGTTTGAAGACCGTTTTATATGGGGAGTAACGGCAGCAATAATCGATTTATTATGCCGCCATGTCACGCAAGATTGATTTTGATTATCATTTAAATCATGTAACGAATGTATAGCCCAGCAGATTACGACACCTGCTGTAGCAATAGAAAAAGGATATTGACCAAAAAGCCAATTCTAGTGGTCGTTTGGCAAAAATAATCGATTTATTATGCCGCCATGTCACCCAAGATTGATTTTGATTATCATTTAAATCATGTAGCGAATGTATAACCCAGCAGATAACGACACCTGCAGTAGCAATAGAAAAAGGATATTGACCCAAAAGCCATTCCTCGTGGTCGTTTGTCAGTAATAATCGATTTACTATGGCGCCATGTCACGCAAAATTGATTTTGATAATATTTTAAATCATGTAACGAATGTATAACCCAGCAGATAACGACACCAACAGTAGCAGAGGAATATTGACCCAAAAGCCAATTCTAGTGGTTGTTTTAGCATAAAAGTTAACCAGCAAGTTTAAAAAACTCACGCCCGCACAACACCAGATTAAATACTCTAACTTAACCGTCAAATCGGGTTCCCAATAAAGACGCACAGACACACCTTTACTCAAAAAATACCCCACGGCGCGATCTGGCCTCGCCTCACCATAAATAATCAACGCATAAATGGCCAAACTCCACCCTAAAATCGATAATACGGTCAACACAACTTGCAAAGTACCTAATCGAGACATGTCCTAATCCTTGGTTTACACAATATGCCAACCTCATACCTCTTCATTAATTTTCACACTGATAATTAATTAAGATAGGAGTGATGACGGTAATCGGCATTGGCTTAACTTGCTCATTTGCCAAATATTTAACCGACTTAATCAAAAGTAACACAATAATCATTATAGAATAGCGTTTTAAGCTTGAGAAAAGCCACCAGCAAGGTAAGATAAACGCAAATTTATATTCATAATTCGATACGTTGGAGAATTAAGCAACAATGAGCATTACATCTGTCGCTTCTGTATTTAAAGGTGAACACGCAATCGGTTCGCAAGTCACTGTACGTGGCTGGGTAAGAACTCGCCGTGATTCTAAAGCTGGTATCTCTTTCTTGGCCGTTTACGACGGTTCATGTTTCGACCCAATACAAGGTGTCGTGCCAAATAGCCTAGCCAATTACAATGACGATGTATTGAAATTGACTGCCGGCTGCGCTGTAGTCATGACCGGTGAAGTGGTGGCTTCTCCTGGTGCTGGCCAAGCATTTGAACTGCAAGTCTCTGGCGTTGAAGTCACCGGCTTTGTTGATGACCCAGATACCTACCCAATGGCCGCTAAACGTCACTCTATTGAGCATCTTCGTGAACTTGCACATTTACGTCCACGTACCAACATTATTGGTGCTGTAGCGCGAGTGCGTAACTGCTTGTCACAAGCTATTCACCGTTTTTACCATCAAGAAGGGTTTATTTGGGTATCGACCCCACTGATTACCGCTTCTGATTGTGAAGGCGCTGGTGAAATGTTCCGAGTATCGACTTTAGACATGGAAAACTTACCTCGTACAGATGCTGGTAAAGTGGACTATGACAAAGACTTTTTCGGTAAAGAAGCGTTTTTAACTGTTTCTGGCCAGTTAAACGCAGAAACCTATGCTTGTGCTTTATCTAAAGTCTATACCTTTGGCCCTACTTTCCGCGCTGAAAACTCCAACACAACTCGTCACCTTGCAGAGTTTTGGATGGTTGAACCGGAAGTGGCTTTTGCTACATTAGATGATGCGGCTGAGCTGGCTGAAAAAATGCTTAAGTTTGCGTTTAATGCTGTGCTTGAAGAGCGTATGGATGATTTAAGCTTCTTCAACGAACGTGTTGATAAAACGGTTATTGAACGTTTACAAGCTTTTGTAAGCAGTGACTTTGCGCAAGTTGATTATACTGATGCAGTAGAGATCCTTAAAAACTGCGGCAAGACGTTCGAGTTCCCTGTTGAATGGGGCATTGATTTACAATCTGAACATGAGCGTTATTTAGCTGAAGAACACTTTAAAGCGCCGGTTGTAGTGAAAAACTACCCTAAAGACATTAAAGCGTTCTACATGCGTTTAAACGATGATGGCAAGACGGTTGCCGCCATGGACGTGTTAGCACCAGGCATTGGTGAGATCATTGGTGGTGCGCAACGTGAAGAGCGTTTAGATGTGCTTGATGCACGTTTAGCTGAAATGGATTTAAGCCAGGAAGATTACTGGTGGTACCGTGACTTACGCCGTTATGGCACAGTGCCTCACTCAGGCTTTGGTTTAGGGTTTGAACGTTTAGTGTCATATGTGACTGGTGTGAACAATATCCGTGATGTGATCCCTTTCCCACGTGCGCCACGTTCTGCAAACTTCTAATCCGCTAGTGTCATAGTCAATAGATGTTAAAACGCGCCTTTACGGCGCGTTTTTTATTATCTGATTTATGCCTTGAGCAACTCAAAATCAATGTCAGGCAAACATTCAAATCCGGGTTTGGCAAAAAGATAACCTTGCATTAGCTCGATACCGGCATTTTTTAACCAAAGATACTCCTCCATGGTTTCAATCCCTTCGGCTAAAACCGTGATATTGAGTTCGTGCATCATATTCAAGCAATGGCTGACGATGATCTGACGCGTTGTATTTAAATGAATATTGCGGATAAGCCCCATATCAAGCTTAATAATATCCGTTTGGAAGTCGGCTAATAAATTCAACCCAGAAAAACCAGAACCAAAGTCATCGGTCGCGGTTTTAAATCCTAACGCTTGATAATAATTAACAATTTTTTTGATGTGTTCGCTGTCTTCAATCTTTTCAACTTCAGTAAACTCAAACATAATCCGTTCAGTCGGGAATTGATATTTTTTAGCCGCCTCAAGCGTAGTGCGAATACAGCGCTCGGGTTTATAAATCGCATTCGGTAAAAAGTTAATGCTTAACATGGAATCGATCCGCAACTTTGCAGCTAAAGCGATTGCTTTGATGCGACAAAGTTGATCGAACAAGTAGCGGTTATCGTCGTTAACCTTAGCGATAATAGAATAAGCCGATTCATTATTGACGCCGCGCACTAGCGCCTCATAACCAAAAACGTCCATGGTTTGGCAATTGATAATCGGTTGGAATGCCATGGTAAAATCAAAGCCGAGCTCATTATCATCGATACAATGATTACACACTACTTTATCGCAATTTATATCGTCTGATGTCATATTTATACCAGTTCATTCTCTGTCGTTTGCGCATCAATGCGTCATAAGCAATTCAATTAAAGCACTTTACATAAAGTGTAGTCTACTAAGATTGGCTAGCTGTTTAAAATAATTTGCTCACGTAGTTGTTTAACTTCATCGCGAAGCGCTGCGGCTTGTTCAAATTCTAAGTTTCTGGCAAATTCGTGCATTTGCTTTTCAAGTGCATCGATTTGATGGCTCAAATCAGCAACACTGGTGTACGTTGCACGATTGTCTGCCACTTGTGCATATTTGCCTTGTTGTTTGTGCTGACCTTTGGCTTTTTTAGGATCGCCTACATCCATTACGTCGGTGATACTCTTCACGACGCCGCGAGGTACAATCCCAAGCTTTAAATTGTGCTGATGTTGTTTTTCACGTCGACGTTCAGTTTCACCCATGGCTTTTGCCATTGAGTTGGTGATTCTGTCGGCATAGAGAATCACTTTACCATTAACGTTACGTGCAGCGCGGCCAATCGTCTGAATAAGCGAACGTTCAGAGCGTAAAAAGCCTTCTTTATCGGCATCAAGAATACACACTAACGATACTTCGGGTAAATCCAGGCCTTCACGTAATAAGTTAATCCCGACTAACACATCAAAATGACCTAAGCGAAGATCACGAATAATTTCAATTCGCTCAACAGTGTCAATATCTGAGTGTAAGTAACGCACTTTAACGCCATGTTCGTCGAGGTATTCAGTTAAGTCTTCTGACATACGTTTAGTTAACGTTGTCACTAATACTCGCTCATTTACCGCCACGCGTTTATGAATTTCAGATAATAAATCGTCTACTTGGATCCCAACAGGGCGAACCTCAAGTACCGGATCAAGTAATCCGGTTGGACGAACGAGTTGCTCAGCAATTTCGCCATCACTTTTATCAAGCTCGTACTGGCTAGGTGTGGCCGAAACAAAAATGGTTTGCGGCATTAAACGCTCGAACTCTTCGAACATTAACGGGCGGTTGTCGAGTGCTGAGGGTAATCTAAATCCGTACTCGACTAGATTCATTTTACGGCTACGATCGCCTTTGTACATTGCGCCTATTTGTGGCACCGTCACGTGCGATTCGTCAATAATCAACAAACCGTCTGCAGGTAAATAATCCAGAAGCGTCGGAGGTCCTTCACCGGTGCCCCGCCCCGACAAATAACGTGAGTAGTTTTCGATACCTGAGCAATAACCTAATTCAACCATCATTTCGACGTCGTATTGCACTCTTTCGGTGATCCGTTGCGCTTCGATAAGTTTGTTGTTGTCGAGCAAGAATTGCCGACGCTCACGTAATTCTTCTTTAATGTCTTCTGTTGCCGCTAATATTTTTTCACGTGGAGTGACATAGTGCGTTTTAGGATAAATAGTGGTCCGCACGATGCGCTTATTTATTTGTCCAGTCAGTGGATCAAATTCGCTCAAACGTTCTATTTCATCGTCAAACAATTCAATGCGGATGGCTTCGCGTTCCGATTCTGCGGGGAATATGTCAATCACTTCACCACGCACACGATAAGTGCCACGCTGCAGTTCGATATCATTGCGCTTGTATTGTAATTCACTGAGGCGAATAAGAATGTCACGTTGCCCCATAAAGTCACCCTGACGGAGATGCAGTAACATTTTCATGTATGACTCAGGATCACCCAGGCCATAAATCGCAGACACAGAAGCAATAAGCACCACATCTTTTCGTTCTAATAATGCTTTGGTCGCCGATAAACGCATTTGCTCAATATGGGCGTTAACCGATGCATCTTTTTCAATAAAGGTATTTGAGGCGGGTACATACGCTTCTGGTTGATAGTAGTCGTAGTAAGACACAAAATACTCAACGGCATTGTGTGGAAAAAATTCTTTCATTTCGCCATAAAGCTGAGCCGCAAGCGTTTTGTTAGGCGCCATGATAATGGTTGGACGCCCCATTTGCTTAATCACATTAGCAATGGTGTAAGTTTTACCTGAGCCTGTCACCCCTAATAAGGTTTGGCTGGCAATGCCTGAGTGAAGACCCTCGACTAATTGATTGATTGCAGTGGGCTGGTCGCCCGCGGGCTCAAATTTGGACTCTAAGGTGAAAACTGACTCTGACACTGCATGACTTCCTTAATAATTGAACTGTTTATGATATACCTAAACGCTAATGGGTTGCGACTGTAAATATTGATATGCCTTGCTGCATTGCCAACCTAGCCATGACAAATAGGCGATACTAATAGATAACGAAAAATAAATACCGATAAATAAGCGATTTCAAAAGCTGAGCATTACTGGTTACGGGGATTGACGCTATGGTAACTAAAGTGATCTATTTGGGTGGTACTTTTATCAGATTGATATCTCTTCAATATAATTGAACAATGTACAGCACGGAATCGTTGAACTATAAATTAAACCCACTCAAGCACAAGCGTACTCGTTAGCGTAATGTCTGTATTTGCAGGACGATTACGATCGTTTACCGCCATACAAACATTGATTATGACAACGATGCGATCCTTATATAGACGTTATCGACACAAGCCGTTTGGTGTTAAATACCGCGTGTAAATTGGTGAAAAACTAAACTAAACTGCAATTTAATACACAATCTACAATGCAAACGGATTACAATTTTGCAATCCACAGAACAGTGAAAAAACAAAACAGTTGATTTTTGTATTCATTTGAATTTAATCAAGTTAATTTATCTCTAATGAATAAGTGCATTTTAAGTCCAAGCCTTGCTCAGTAAGGGATTGAAGAGCATTTATAGAAGAAGTCCACATGTTTATCCACAGATTTAGTGGATAACTCACTAAACACCAATGTGGGTGCGGGATAGCGCGATGGCAAGGTTCATAAAAACGTAAGAATGTTTTGATGAAATTTAATTACATTTGACATGCAATACGAAACAGCAAGACAATCGGTTCATTATTTCCTAATGTAAGAGTGCCCACAAACGACGTTAAAGGGTTTGATCAAAAGCAATATCAATTAACACATCGCGGTAGGTCATTTAAATTGTTAACAGTATTGGACATAACCTTATGTGTGCAATGAATGTAACCGAAAAATGGATGTAACCGAAAACTCACAGCTTCAATGCATGAGTGCTAACCCCAGTAGAGAAACAATCTAGGCTGCCAACGCCACTCATAAAACAGATAAATGCGCTCATCGCTACTGTCTTTTAAAAACTTATGTGCAATCAAAGCACAGACTCACTTTAGTACTTATCCATAGCGTGACCCAATAGTGGCCTCCCGAGGAGTCAATTACCTCGAGTTACGACTGGAATCAAAATGACACCTAAGTCATGAGCACCATGCTGCGCTTTTGATTTAACTCTTCTTTAATGAGCACAAGATCAACAAAGACTGAATTGAATATATAAGTGTTTCATTTTCTATTCATTGTTCAAAAATCGACATAAACGCCCAAAAGTCGTGCACGATGTGTATTTGATAACCAATTAGTCACATAAATGCGTTTTTTTTTATAACTCGAGTTGACTCAGTTACCAGAGCGTTTTACTATGCGCTCCGTTCTCAGCAATACATTGCTAAAAACGTTTCCCCAGTAGTTCAGTTGGTAGAACGGCGGACTGTTAATCCGTATGTCACTGGTTCGAGTCCAGTCTGGGGAGCCAATTTAGTATGTAAGTTTAGAATATAAGCGTAATTCCCCAATAGTTCAGTTGGTAGAACGGCGGACTGTTAATCCGTATGTCACTGGTTCGAGTCCAGTTTGGGGAGCCAACGTTTATAATTATCGAAATAATTCCCCAATAGTTCAGTTGGTAGAACGGCGGACTGTTAATCCGTATGTCACTGGTTCGAGTCCAGTTTGGGGAGCCATCGAGATAATGCATTTGAAATAATACGCTTCCCCAGTAGTTCAGTTGGTAGAACGGCGGACTGTTAATCCGTATGTCACTGGTTCGAGTCCAGTCTGGGGAGCCATTTCAAGTCAAAACAGTTCGATAGTAAATAGTTCAATCGTAATAATACGCTTCCCCAGTAGTTCAGTTGGTAGAACGGCGGACTGTTAATCCGTATGTCACTGGTTCGAGTCCAGTCTGGGGAGCCATTATTAACATCAGCTTCATTCCTCGTAAAAATTCTCTGTTACTCTATACCCTCACTTTCTTTTGAAACTTTATTGATTGATAATGTCGCTAACTTAATGTTTTCTACACAGTCATTCTACTCATCTAATTTACCTGTTTTTTCCTGTGATTATAGTGCTTTAGGTTAATAATAATTTAATACTACACCTGCTATAATATTATTGGTTAATATATACACTATTGTGACAACACATTTATCATCATGCCCATCCAGATGACACTGTTATTAACAACAGCATTTGGCTGAATGGCATAAATTGGCAACTCGTAAGGAATGGATGTTTTATGGGCTTATCAAAATCCTTTCAGCTGGTTCTGTTAATTGTTTTCGGCCTATTGGTTTTCCGTATTTACTCGGTTGAAAATAATGAAGTTCAAGAACAAGGTGAAATCGCACGCGCAAGTTATTTGCAATATGTGCAAACATATCGTAACTGGGATGGTGACGGCGAAGCCTTATATCAACAAATGTCGAGTACATTTACTTTTCAATTTTTCCAATTTATTCATAATACTGACAGCAATCTAAACTTCACTCACGGTAGCTTACAACGTCCAAGTGATGACTTTGCCAGCAAAATTTTCGATATTGAGCTCGGTCACATTGACTCTTTTCCCCAAGCACGCTTGCAAGTTCGATTAGACACATCAAGCGTACTTTCAGCGAATATTGCCGATCTTGAACAAACCGCCACCTTATTAATTGGTGCGTATATTCTGTTAATGTTGTTGTTTGCAGCATTAGTACAATTACATAAAAAACGCATTCGGTATGCAGCGGAGTACATTACACATATTCCTGATTTGTCTTTTTTAGCACTAGAACGTTCTCGTTTCCCTGGGGTTTTACGCCCATTAGGCAATGCCCTTGAAACTTGCCGTAGCCAATTGAAACTTAGCCTAGACAGAGTCAGAAAAGAAAACGAATTACTCACTAAAGCAGCTTACCAAGATCCCGTCAGTGGTTTTTCTACTCGGCAACGTTTTACTCAATTTTTAGAAGACTTAAGCCAATCAAATAAACAGCAATATGGCGTCTTAATCATGGTAAAAGCCGCAGAGCTTGCGAGCATTAACCAACTACATGGACGAGCCGCGGGTGATGATTATTTAGCTAAATTGGCTAATTGTATTCGTAAAGCGGTTTCATCATTAGGGGTAAATGAATGTTTTAGAGTCTCCAGTGGTGACTTTGCGGTCTTTATCGATGGCTTAACACTTAAAGAAGGTGAAAAATGTTTAGAGAGTCTTAAACGTCATCTCGATGAGTATGCTCAAAGTACTCGTAGTGATTCCATTGCCCATGCAGGCATGGTGCCTTATAAAGAAGGGTGTGAACCTTTAACGTTAATGGCATTAGCGGACACTGCAGTCAGCATTGCACAAACATTAGGGCCTAACCGATATTATCAACTTGAGAAGCTCTCTGGTGATGAGCAATTGGGTGATGACCATTGGAAAATTACCATTGATGACTTAATTAATCGCCGCAGCATTAACTTTTATCAACAACCTATTCAGCCTTGTAATAATCAAACAGACGTCTATCGTGAGCTGTTAGCACGTTTTTATAACGCTGAAGGTAAACACCTGCCTACGACCACAGTGATTGCGATGGCTGAGCGTTACGGTTTGAATGTCGAACTTGATAAAATGATTGTGATACAAACCATTAAAGTGTTAAGTGAAAACCCAAGTGTTATCGGCAACATGGGGGTCAACATTAGCGCATTATCGGCGTTACAAGATGGCTTTACCACCTGGTTAAAAGACCTATTGACCAAGCATCGTCAAATTGCATCTCGGATCATATTCGAACTTAATGAGTCTGGTATGCAAGCCAATTTAATTTCCAGTCATCAATTTGTCAGCGAAATGCATAAAGTCGGTGCTAAAGTGGCTATTGAGCGTTTTGGTTTAGGATTTACCTCGTTTAAATTTTTCCGAGAAGTGCGCCCAGACTTTATCAAATTAGACAGTAGTTATAGTGATAATATTGAGCAAGATAACAACAATAAGTTTTTTGTTCGTATGATTGTCGATATCGCTAAGCGTATCAGTATTCGGGTAATTGCTACCGGTGTTGAAAAACAAGACGAAAAATTAACGTTAGAAAAATTACTCGTTGACGGCCTACAAGGATATTACATTGCAAAACCTGAATTACTGGTCAAAAAACAGTAATTATTGTGTTATAAAAAGGTAAAATTGAGCATTTTATTACAAGGTTAAGCATTTTATGTTTAACCTTGTTTTTTATCCGTTGTTTCTCAACGCTAAACCTTAGATAATACTAAGATCTATTGGTCAAAAAAATGTAGCAATGACAGAGTACCTTCTTCTATTAATCGGCACAGTACTGGTTAATAACTTCGTCCTAGTTAAATTCTTAGGTCTATGCCCTTTTATGGGGGTGTCGAGCAAATTGGCGTCTGCGATTGGTATGTCAATGGCGACCACGTTTGTATTAACCCTCGCCTCAATTTTAAGCTATCTCACCAATGAATTTTTATTACAGCCTTTCGACCTCAGTTACTTACGTACCATGAGCTTTATTCTGGTGATTGCCGTTGTAGTCCAATTTACTGAAATGGTCGTACAAAAAACCAGTGCATCACTGCATCGTGCTTTGGGTATCTATTTACCGCTTATTACCACTAACTGTGCAGTATTAGGTGTGGCTTTACTCAATGTAAATGAAGACCATAACTTTATTCAATCTGCTATTTATGGTTTTGGGGCTGCGGTTGGCTTTTCATTAGTGTTGATTTTATTTTCGGCTATGCGTGAACGCTTAGCGGCTGCCGATGTGCCCGTCCCCTTTAAAGGCGGCGCAATAGCGATGATCACCGCTGGACTAATGTCGTTAGCGTTTATGGGGTTTGCGGGGCTGGTTAACTAATATGACAAGTATATTTATTGCCGTTGCTGTGCTGAGTTTATTGGCATTAGTGTTTGGTGTTATTTTAGGTTTTGCCTCAAAGAAATTTAAAGTCGAAGGTAATCCGGTTATCGATCAAGTCGAAGCCTTGCTACCGCAAACGCAATGCGGCCAATGCGGATACCCAGGTTGTCGGCCTTACGCTGAAGCGATTGCCAATGGTGACCATATCAATAAGTGTCCTCCTGGCGGTACTGCGACCATGGAGAAAATTGCCGAATTGATGGGGGTTGATCAAGAACCTTTAAATGCCGAAGCCCAATCTACAGTAAAAAAAGTGGCTTACATCCGTGAAGACGAATGTATTGGTTGCACCAAATGTATTCAAGCTTGCCCAGTAGATGCCATTTTAGGCGCGGGTAAACTCATGCACACCGTCATCGCCAAAGATTGTACGGGTTGTGATTTATGCGTAGAACCTTGCCCTGTTGATTGTATCGACATGATCCCTGTTGAAACCACTCTGCAAAATTGGGATTGGAAATTAAACACAATCCCAGTCAAGGTGATTCATTCTGAGCAAGAGGAACAAGCGTGCTAACGTTATTAGAACAACTTGATAAAGGGTCGTTGTGGCAATCTCCTGGTGGGATCCATCCTCCTCAATTAAAAACACTTTCTAATCAATCTGCGATTGCGCGCTTACCCCTTGCTAAGCGTTTTGTCGTACCGGTACCGTTAGTCGGTGAGCAAGCTACGTTGACCGTGGCAGTGGGCGATAAAGTGTTAAAAGGTCAGGCACTCACAGAAGGTGCTGGCTTTACTTATTTGCCGGTTCATGCGCCTACGTCAGGGCAAATTATTGCCGTAGAGCAACACGCAACTAACCACCCTTCTTCGCTTCCAACATTGAGTTGTATTATTGAAGCCGACGGGCAAGACACCTGGTGTGATTTAACCCCTAATAGTCTTGAGCAACTGTCTAAAGCGCAAATATTAGATAAAATCAAACTAGCAGGTATTGCAGGCATGGGCGGCGCGGCATTTCCAAGCCATGTCAAACTCAATCCTGCCAGTGAAATCAACTTAGTCATCATCAATGGTATTGAGTGCGAACCCTATATCACCTCAGATGATCGATTAATGCGCGACCACAGTGATGAAATCTTGTCTGGCGTAGGGGTGATTAACCATTTACTTAACCCTCAGCGGATCATTATTGCCATTGAAGACAATAAGCCTGAAGCAGCGCAAGCGATGCAAGCAGCGGTTAATCGAAGCGATTTGCCTAAAGGCGTCGTTCGTGTCACGGTTATTCCGACAAAGTATCCTTCTGGCGGTGAAAAGCAATTAATCCAAATTATTACCGGCAAAGAAGTGCCCAGTGGCTCTATACCTGCTCAACTCGGTATTGTGGTTCACAACGTTGGTACCGCCTATGCTATTCAAGAGGCGATATATCAGGGTAAACCGCTTATTGAGCGCGTTGTCACCTTAACCGGCGAACACATTGGCCAACCGGGTAATTATTGGTTACCCATTGGTACTACAGTAGCAGATGCATTGCAGTCGGTTCATTTTATCGAATCTGCCGAGCAGAAAGTCATTGTCGGTGGCCCGATGATGGGTTACGCCCTAGCTGAGTTAGATGTACCTATTTTAAAAGGCACTAACTGCTTGTTAGTACCAAGCCAAAATGAAATGGCTCCTGTTGTTGATGAAAAAGCCTGTATACGTTGCGGTGAGTGTGCAGTGGCCTGTCCTGCATTGTTATTACCACAACAACTTTTTTGGCATGCAAAAGCCGAAGAGTACGATAAAGCGGCCAGTTTTAACTTAAAAGACTGCATTGAGTGTGGTTGTTGCAGTTATGTATGCCCAAGTGATATTCCGTTAGTTGAATATTATCGCGTTGCTAAATCGGCATTAAAAATAGAAGCGGAAGAGAAACGTCAAGCGGAACAAGCTAAAATCCGTTTCGAAACACGCTTACAGCGCTTAGAAGATGAAAAGAATGCGCGTGAAGCGAAAGCCAAAGAAGCGGCCGCCAAACGTCAAGCAAGCATGAAGTCAACAGATAAAGACGCCGTTGCGGCCGCCATGGCGCGCATTGCGGCTAAAAAAGCGCAAGATGCGGCAATATCTTCAACAACTGCGTCAGTTGAAACAACAACACCAGCTCCGCTAACAGCAGTCGATCCTAAAAAAGCCGCAGTTAATGCAGCCATTGAGCGCGCTAAAGCCAAAAAAGCGGCCCAAGCAACAGCATTAAGCAGTGAATCGAATAACACAACACACGACACTGACGTTGTCGTCGATGACAAGCAAGCTAAGATTGCCGCCGCGGTTGCACGCGCCAAAGCCAAGAAAGCAGCTCAAGCCAGTCAAACCGACGCGACGGCAGCAGGTTCTGAGCCAGCAACTGAAACTCAATCAACAATTAGTATTGAATCATCAACAGATGCCATTGATGATAAAAAAGCCCGTGTCGCAGCGGCTGTTGCCAAAGCAAAAGCTAAAAAACTTGCTCAAGAAAGTCAAACTGACGTCACATCAGCAGCATCTGTACCAACATCTGAAATTGAATCAACGGTTAATATTGAATCACCAATAGATGCCATTGATGATAAAAAAGCCCGTGTCGCAGCGGCTGTTGCCAAAGCAAAAGCTAAAAAACTTGCTCAAGCCAGCCAAACCGACGTCACATCAGCAGCATCTGTACCAACATCTGAAATTGAATCAACGGTTAATATTGAATCACCAATAGATGCCATTGATGATAAAAAAGCCCGTGTCGCAGCGGCTGTCGCTAAAGCAAAAGCTAAAAAACTTGCTCAAGCCGGACAAACGGACGTGACGGCAACAGGACCTGTCCCAGCAACTGAAATTGTATCAACGGTTAATATTGAATCACCAATAGATGCCATTGATGATAAAAAAGCCCGTGTCGCAGCGGCCGTCGCTAAAGCAAAAGCTAAAAAGCTTGCTCAAGCCAGCCAAACGGATATAGCCGTTACCCCTCTTGAATCAACAGAAAGTGAATCAATAAATAATGAACCATTAAAAAATGAATCATTATTAGAGGCTATACCTGCAATATCTCAAGCAATAACAGATGATAACGTGGCTAGCTTGCACACTGAAACGACACCAACGTTTGAACATGAGACAGTATCTGTTAGCAATACCACTTCAGTCATTAACAATGACGATGCTGTTGAGTTAACCCCTGAACAAATCAAAAAAGCCAAAGTCGCGGCAGCTGTTGCCAAAGCAAAAGCGAAAAAGCTCGCTAACAGTGCTGAGCAAGAGGAACAATAATCATGGCATTTAAAATTGCCTCGTCACCCCATGTGAGCACCAGTTTACACACCAATACCGTGATGAAACGGGTGGCCTTATGCCTTATTCCGGGTATTGCAGTTCAAAGCTATTATTTTGGTTTGGGAACCTTAATTCAATTACTCTTGGCAGTGAGCGTGGCATACCTCGCTGAAGCTGCGGTAATGAAGCTACGTCATAAAAACATTAAAGCGACGCTGAGTGATAATAGCGCATTGGTTACGGCGTCATTACTTGCTGTTGCCATTCCGCCATTAGCGCCTTGGTGGTTAATTGTTATCGGGACCCTTTTTGCCATCGTCATCGTAAAACAACTTTATGGTGGTTTAGGCAATAATGTATTTAACCCGGCAATGGCTGCATATGTATTACTGCTTATTTCATTTCCCGTTCAAATGACCTCATGGGTTGCACCGCAAACCATTGCAATGAATCACGTTTCTTTGCTGACCAGTGTGCAAACTATTTTTGAAATCAATCACTCTTTTGCGCCTGAGTATTTTCGTTTAGGTATAGACGGCATAACCATGGCTACGCCTTTAGATACGCTCAAAACCGATTTATCCATGGGATTAACCACCACGGAAAGTTTAGCAAAACCTATATTCTCTGGAATGGCTGCTGAAGGGTGGTTTTGGGTTAATATGGCCTACCTTGCTGGTGGGCTTATCATGTTAAAACTCAAAGTGATACGCTGGCATATTAGCGGCGCTATCATTGCCAGTGTGTTTGTATGTGCCAGTTTCGGCTTTTTAATCAGTCCCGATACCTTTGTCAGTCCGTTAATGCACCTATTTAGTGGTGGCACTATGATAGCGGCTTTTTTTATCGCTACGGATCCGGTGACAGCGGCAACCAGTCCACGAGGTCGATTAATATTTGGCGCCATGATTGGTGTATTGATTTACCTTATTCGTACTTTTGGTGGTTACCCAGATGCGGTGGCATTTGCGGTATTGCTCGCCAATATGTGCGCGCCATTTATTGACTACTATGTCCGCCCACGTAGCTACGGTCATCGCACAGGAAATTAACCATGTCTATTAATGATAATCCGATGATTAAAAATGGCTTATTGTTAGCCCTGTTTGCATTGTGTTGCACGGGTTTAGTGGCGATCGTTAATGCCCTCACCCACGACACTATCGCACTACAGCAACAAAAGCAGCTAACCGAAACCTTAACTCAAGTCATTCCAACTCACTTACATGACAATGTGTTATTTGAGCAATGTATTTTAGTACACTCACCAGAGTTACTGGGCAGTAAAAATGCCTTACCCGCTTACTTAGCTTATAAGAATCAACAAGCTGTTGCGATTGCCATTGAAGCTATTGCCCCCGATGGTTATAACGGTGAAATCAAGCTGATTATCGGTATTGATAATGACGGCCAAGTATTGGGAGTGCGCACGCTATCGCATCAAGAAACACCTGGTCTTGGTGATAAAATTGAATTACGTAAATCAGATTGGGTGACTCACTTTAGTGGCAAACTGTTTAAAGATAATACGGACTTGTGGAAAGTGAAAAAAGACGGTGGTCAATTTGATCAATTCACTGGCGCCACTATTACGCCACGCGCCTATGTCAAAGCCATCAGTAAAGCGTTAAGTTTTGTAGAGCTTCATCGTCAAGATTTGTATAAAAGCCATGTAAAGTGTGAGGGCAACCATGAGTAATTATCGCGAAATAGCGAGCCAAGGTTTGTGGAAAAATAACCCAGGACTTGTCCAGTTACTTGGTTTATGTCCATTACTGGCTGTCACCGCAACCATCACGAACGCATTGGGTTTAGGGGTTGCGACACTATTGGTATTAATTGGATCCAACATCTTAGTATCATTAGTACGTGATTATGTACCAAAAGAAATCCGTATTCCGGTGTTTGTCATGATCATTGCAGCCTTAGTGACCTGTGTGCAATTATTAATTAATGCTTATGCTTATAATTTGTATATTTCATTAGGAATTTTCTTACCGCTCATCGTCACAAACTGCGTCATTATTGGTCGGGCAGAAGCATTTGCATCGCGTAACTCACTAGCGCATTCAGCTTTTGACGGCTTAATGATGGGCTTAGGCTTTACAGCAGTATTAGTCGTATTAGGCGCAAGCCGTGAGCTATTAGGCCAAGGCACGTTATTTGATGGAGCCGATTTATTATTAGGTGAATGGGCCAGTATACTGACAATACACGTCTGGCAAGTTGATACCCCATTCTTACTCGCCATGTTGCCACCAGGCGCATTTATCGGCATGGGCTTACTCATTGCCCTTAAAAATGTTATCGACAGCAGAATTAAAGCTAGGCAGCCTAAAGTGGAGTCTGTTGGAGTGACTCGCGCTCGGATCACTAAGGTAAGTTAACTACATTATTATGAATAAAGAAAAACGCATTCAGATATTAACGCGACTACGAGATAACAATCCAAAACCAGAAACTGAGTTGAATTTTTCCAGCCCATTTGAATTATTAGTGGCAGTGACATTATCAGCACAAGCAACAGATGTTAGCGTAAACAAGGCAACGGATAAGTTATTCCCGGTAGCGAATACCGCTCAATCGATTTATGACTTAGGTGTCGATGGGCTCAAGCAATATATCAAAACCATTGGTTTATATAACAATAAAGCCATCAACGTGATTAACGCATGTAAAATGTTAATCGATTTACACGGCGGCGAAGTCCCCGAAAATCGTGAGGCGTTAGAAGCATTACCCGGTGTTGGCCGTAAAACGGCTAATGTGGTCCTCAACACTGCCTTTGGCTGGCCTACGATAGCAGTAGATACCCATATATTTCGAATGGCAAATCGCACGAAGTTTGCACCCGGTAAAAATGTCGACCAGGTCGAGCAAAAAATGCTAAAAGTAGTCCCAAGCGAGTTTAAGGTGGATGTACATCATTGGTTTATTTTGCATGGCCGTTATACTTGTATTGCCCGCAAACCACGTTGTGGCTCTTGTATTATCGAAGACCTTTGTGAGTTCTCTGAAAAGATTTACCCTGAAGAATAGCCGCAAAAAAATGACCAATACACATAATGTGTTTTGGTCATTTTTTTATAATTCATTGTATGTTAACTCATCAACTAACATGCAATAAACTAGCGTTTTAGTCACAAGGATTGAATCTATTGATTACATCCCAAGTGATTTATCATTGAATCTTTGTCGCTTAATCTGTAGCACTGTTTAATACTGATTTAAAACATCGCCACAAAAAATGCGCTAAAACAAATTGCGATTACAACGGTAGTGCCTAAGGCCATTTTTAATTCTGTTGTCATTGTCTTGCCTCCATGTAGGTATAAAAGAAGAATAACGCCTTTTGCTTATGAACCCAAAAAATATCATCACAAATGTGAGCTAAAGCAAAAAAATAACGGTATTCATTTTAATGCTGTTATTTACTGGGTCGGATTATCCCGTTTTTTTGTTGAATAATGAGATTTAATACCGAGTTTTTAATAGCGCTCTGTTGAGTCTGATAAAATATAAATTGTTACAGATCAACAGACACTCATCTTTTCATTGTCATCTGAGCTTGATACAGTCAGGTATATTTTTATTTAAGAGAGAACATTATGTCGCAATTACTTCACACTATGATCCGCGTTGGCGATTTAGATCGCAGCATAACCTTTTACACTGACGTAATGGGTATGAAACTACTGCGTAAGTCTGAAAATGCTGAATACAAGTATACCCTCGCCTTCGTGGGTTTTGGTGAAGAAACCACTGGCCAAGCTGTTATTGAATTAACGTATAACTGGGGGGTAGACAGCTACGACTTAGGTAACGGTTTTGGCCATTTAGCCATAGGTGAAGAAGATATTTATGCCCGTTGTGACGCTATCACTGCCGCAGGCGGTAAAGTGACTCGCAAACCAGGTCCTGTTGCAGGCGGCACGACTGAAATCGCTTTTGTTGAAGATCCTGATGGCTATAAAATTGAATTAATTCAGAAAAAGTCAGCGACTTCGGCTTTAGGCTAAACGGTTCGCATATACATTTTATCATTAAGTATAACAAAGCCAGCAATTAGCTTAATGCCGATCAGTTAATAACTGAAGCTACACAACATAAAAAGATCTCTTGACCGATCTTTTCAGTCTGCCAAAATCCGATGATCTTGATTATCGGATTTTTTTATGGACGTTTCAGAAGCGCTTACCCGTACTTCAATTAACGACCAGATCGAATTCTCATGCCTTCCTGATGTCCATGAACCCGCTATTATTCAATCTTATCTAGACCCACATAATACCAATTCCAGCAATTATCTGGTCATTCAGTGGGAATTCTGTGTCTTCTAGGCAAGTAATAGGATTGTAGGCATAGTTGTTCTCGGCAACTGCTCCTGCGTTGCTCTACCTACTGCATCCATGCAGTCGTACCTCAAAATGCTATTAAGCAGTATAGAAGGCACAGAAACCCGCCTTGCAGGAGACACTCAGACTTTCCATTTCTTTGTTGCATCGCCTTAAAAGGGAATACCCATTCTTTCAACAATGCGCCTCAAACTGGAAAGTCTGAGTGGCTCTGATTGGTCACATAATTAATGGAAATGGTATAAGACTGAGAGACTTCCCATGGACGCTATGGTTTGGTCTGATATAGGTATGTATTTCGCAATGAACCCGTTCATTAATTGATTAAGAAGCTTGATATTGTCTGATCACGAAAAATTGATTATGTCTCGAGAAGTGCTGCAACACAGGGCAGCAAAATGTTGGGAAGTCATGTGGTTCGCAATATATTCTATCGCTCAGCCGTCACTTGGCATCAACGTGCTGAGCATCCTGATTGGTGTGATTTGATTATTTTTGGCGTTGATGGCGTGGTATAGCGAACTCCTGAAACGAAAGTAAATAGCCTAGATTTAGCGCGCACAGCAAACCGAGATCAAGTTAACGAATAAAAGGTCCAAAAAAAAGCCTCGTTGAAGAGGCTTTTTAGGGTAATCGTTACCACATTAAATCATCTGGAATAGCGTAATCTGCATACGGGTCATTAGCATCACTGACTTGCGCAACAGCATCTTTCGCTGCTTTGTCCCACAAATAACCACACCACTGAGGAACTAATAACTTCACGCGCTCAGCGAGTTTATGTGGCACCAGGTAGCTTTTGTCTTCGTAGCGTACAATTCCTAAAGTGCCATTAAGCAACTCGGCTTGAATTTTATCGGTAATGTACAACGAATAAATTTTGTTTTCTAAGGTGTAGTTAAACTTAAGCTCAGCATCTTTAGGGATCTTGATGGCAAATTGAGAAAACTCACTAATTAAGCCGCGCACTTGGCCTTTTTCAGACGCCTCTGCAAAGCGTTGTTCATTTAAGGCTTTGTCTTTTTTAGCCTGTTCTAATTTCTGCTCGGCAATTTGTTGCTTAAGCTCTGAACTGCCATCATCGACTTTGGCTTTTTTATTGCGACGTTGCTGGGTCTTCACATCGCGTACTTTTTGCTTGCTGGCAAGACCGGCTTTGAGTAATTGATCTTGTAATGCATTTGCCATGATTTGTTACCTTTAAGTAATAATGTTTATAAGCCATGTTTGGCGGCAATGTCGCCTAATTCGGTCATCGCAATACTGGCGCCACCTAATGACCAACCGCCATCAACGGGCAATACCACACCGGTAATGTACGATGCCATGTCGGATGCAAGAAATAATGCTGCGTTAGCAATATCTTGGCCTTTGCCGTTACGCTTTAATGGCACGCTATTAGCCACACGTTGTTGTAATTCATCACTGGGCGCTAAACGGTTAAAGCCTTCTGTGTCGGCAATTGGGCCTGGCACAATTGAGTTAATTCGAACCCCTTCAATGCCCCACTCTAGCGCTAAGGTGCGGGTTAACATATCAACACCCGCTTTTGCGGCACACACATGAACTTGCAGTGGCATCGCAATATAAGCTTGTGGCGCTGAAATTTGAATAATGCTCGCGCCTGGGCGCACCAATAACGGATAAGCTTGTTTAAGCACCTGAAAACTGCCAATCAAATCAATATCAATGACAGACTTAAAACCGTTATTAGACAATTTTGCAGCGCTTGCAGGGAAATTACCTGCTGCGCCACTGACCAACACATCGATTGTTCCAAATGCATCAGCAATAGTGCTAAAGCCAACGGTTAGCGCTTCATTATCGCGCACATCAAAACTAACACCGATATGCTGCGCTTGGGGATTGGCGTGCTTAAGTTGCTCTACTGCAGCATTGACTTTGTCTATGCTGCGACTGGCAACTGCCACATTGGCGCCGGCTTTGGCAAACGCTATCGCGACTTGCAGGTTGATACCTGATGTGCCACCAACCACAACCACATTCTTGCCTTCGTAACTAAAACCGTTGTCAGTAACCCCTGTGCTAGTAACCATTGTCATCCCTTATTGGTTTGTTTTGATTGACGATAAAATGTTTATACTTGAAGCGATTGATGTATCGCTTTTAGCGCAGCTAGCGGATCTGCCGCTTGTGTAATAGGACGGCCAATCACCAAATAATCCGAACCTGCTGCAATGGCTTGTGGTGGCGTCATGACCCGATGTTGATCGCCGGCATCGCTGCCTGCGGGACGGATCCCTGGTGTGACTAGGGTAAAATCCTGGCCGAAAGATGATTTAAGCAGTTTCGCTTCTTGAGCGGAACACACCACACCATCAAGACCAGCTTGATGAGTCAATTTAGCGAGACGCAATACATGTTCGAATGCGGGCACATTAATGCCAAGCAACGCTAAACCTTCATCCGACATTGACGTTAATACAGTCACTGCAATCAGTAAGGGTGCATCTTTACCAAACGGCACTAACGCATTTTTCGCCGCTTGCATCATGGCTAAGCCACCACTGGCATGCACGTTTGTCATCCACACACCTAAATCAGCTGCAGCGGCGACCGCTTTAGCGACAGTATTAGGAATGTCATGGAATTTTAAATCGAGGAATAAATCAAAATCACGACTGTGAATGTCTTTGACTAATTGGGGGCCAAATAAGGTAAACATTTCTTTGCCGATTTTTAAACGACACATGGTTGGATCGAGTTTATCAATAAAAGTCAGGGCATCGGCTTTATTGTCATAGTCGAGGGCAACTACAATGGGTTTATCAGTCATTTGGACTCCAGCGGCAATAGCTTTTGTTAATTATTATAGAATGTTTTTTGAAGGGTTACTCACCGTCAAGGCCTTTGATCCGTTTTATACTGCCCCATTGCTTACATGACGGACAATGCCAATATAAACTGTGAGATGGAAACCCACAGGCAGTACAGCGGTAGCTTGGACGGAATTTAATTTGCTGTTCTACAAGCTGCTCTAGCATTGATAAGCTTTGTTTCGCTTGGCCATCTTCTGCTTGTTTAATGTGTAACTTCATTAAATGCTGAAAACCTTTCATCGTCGGATGGCGATATAAATTATCGAGCATCATGGTTTCAGCACTTTGATGTTGATTAACACTGATTTTATGCTCGGCTAACGCCACGACCACACTGGCTCCTGCACCATCGGCAATCGCTTTCGCTAATAATTCGTGAAAACCGTCAGGATCTTGAGTGTCTCGGTACACTTGCTTTGCAATAGCCACTACATCGGCGAACAAATCAATATCAGCAACTTTTAACTCAGATATTGCCTGCTTACATAAATCATGTTGGCCTGCATCGAGGTAAATTTTTGCTAGCGTTAACCAGGCACGACCGCATTTGTTGTCTTGTTTAATGGCTTGCTGCAGTTTTTTTATTTTATCAGCGTCGTTGCTGGCTTCATCTGCCAGTTGGCAATAAAAATGGGCGGTGGTGCATTTAAGCACTTGCTGACGTTTGCGCGGTAAACGTTTGGTGATATCAATGGCATTTTGCCATTCTTTGGTCACCTGATAAATCAAGATAAGCTGAGTTTCAGCTTCTTCACTGTGATCGTCCTGACTAACCAGATTGAGAAATATCTCTTCTGCACGGTCGTAAAAACCCGCAGCCATGTAATCTTTGCCCAATTCCATCATCGCAATATCGCGCTGTTCGTTGGTGAGACTTGGACGGGCAATCAAATTTTGATGAATGCGGATGGAGCGGTCAACTTCGCCGCGTTTACGAAATAACGACCCTAATGATAAATGGGTATCAATGGTTTCATCATCGACATCTAGCATACTAATAAACAAGTCTACGGCTTTATCAGACTCATTAGACAATAAAAAATTAAGCCCGGTAAAATAATCCCGGCTTAATTTTTTACTTTGTTGGCTATCGCTATGGCGAATACTTCGTCGCCCCATATACCAACCGTATCCGGCAGCAATGGGCAATAACAAGAACAAGATTTCTAGCATACTAGACAGCTTGATCCTTTGGGGTTACGTCAATGTTTATCGCATCGACTGCAGTGAATTTTTTCAAGGCTTTATTACTCTTACGTAACGCCATTTTGAGCTTGATAATGTGATAACTTGCAAATACCCAACTAAGAATAAACCCGCTAAAAAACACGGTCGCAAGTACAACCGGCAAGCGGTATTCACCTTCTGCGATAAAGTAACTCAACGTTACGACTTGTTCGTTTTTAGCTCCAAATAGTAAAGCTAAAACAAAGAGTAATCCAATTAGTACAATAACAATAAAAGATCTCACGCTATTCTCCATGTATACGCATCAATATAATGATTATCCAAGAAATTTACTGAGCTGACCAGCGTTGACTGTCATTAGATACAAAAAAGCCTCCAAAAGGAGGCTTTTTTTAAAGCGTAAATCAAACATTAACAGCATCGACACGTTCGCGCAGTTCTTTGCCTGGCTTAAAGTGCGGTACATACTTGCCTTCCAAATCAACAGATGTGCCTGTTTTTGGGTTACGACCAGTACGAGGTGCACGATAGTGAAGAGAAAAACTACCAAAGCCACGGATTTCTATACGATCACCGCCTTCTAATGTTGTCGCCATTTGCTCCAACATTTCTTTGATTACACTTTCCACTTCTTTCGCCGACAATTGCGACTGCCTAGTGGCGAGTTTTTCGATCAGTTCAGATTTTGTCATCTTAGCTATCCTATATTATCAAGCCAAACACAGTCGCCTAATGGGGACGACGTCCCCATACAACAGGCGATTTTCGATTACTTACGAGCCGCTTTGAAGGCTTCAGCCATCGCGCTGCTCATTACAACGTCATCTTGCTTGTTCAGAGTAGCAATCGCTTCTTTCTGTTCAGCTTCATCTTTCGCTTTGATAGATAAGCTGATAGAACGGTTCTTACGATCTACACCCATGAACTTAGCTTCGATTGCGTCACCTACTGAGTAAACAGTAGATGCATCTTCGATGCGCTCTGCAGAAATGTCAGCTACACGGATGTAACCTTCAACAGTGTCTGCTAATTCAACTGTAACACCTTTAGCGTCAACAGCAGAAACAGTACCGTTAACTACGGTGCCTTTCTTCTTGTCAGCTAAGTATGCGTTGAATGGATCATCTTCAGTTTGCTTAACACCTAAGCTGATGCGCTCACGCTCTGGGTCTACAGATAGAACCACTGCGTGGATTTCGTCGCCTTTCTTGTATTCAGAAACTGCGTCTTCGCCAGTACCGTTCCAAGAAATGTCAGATAAGTGAACAAGACCATCGATTCCACCGTCAAGACCGATAAAGATACCGAAGTCAGTGATTGACTTGATCTTACCAGATACTTTGTCGCCTTTGTTAAACTTAGTAGCGAAGTCATCCCATGGGTTAACTTTACACTGTTTAAGGCCTAGAGAAATACGACGACGTTCTTCATCGATGTCTAGTACTAACACTTCAACTTCATCACCTAAGTTAACAACTTTAGATGGGTGAATGTTTTTGTTAGTCCAATCCATTTCAGAAACGTGTACTAAACCTTCAACGCCTTCTTCGATTTCTACGAAGCAGCCGTAGTCAGTAAGGTTAGTTACGCGACCAGTAAGCTTAGTGCTTTCTGGGTAACGCTTGCTGATTTCTAACCATGGATCTTCGCCAAGTTGCTTAAGACCTAGTGATACGCGAGTACGCTCACGGTCATACTTAAGAACTTTAACGTTGATTTCGTCACCAACATTAACGATTTCAGATGGGTGCTTAACACGTTTCCACGCCATATCAGTGATATGTAATAGACCGTCAACGCCACCTAAATCTACGAATGCACCGTAATCAGTAAGGTTCTTAACGATACCTTTAACTGCTTGGCCTTCTTGTAGATTTTCAAGAAGTGCATCACGCTCAGCACTGCTTTCAGATTCGATAACTGCACGACGAGAAACAACAACGTTGTTGCGCTTCTGATCAAGCTTGATAACTTTGAATTCTAATTCTTTGTACTCTAAGTGAGCTGTGTCGCGAACTGGGCGCACGTCAACTAGAGAACCTGGTAAGAAGGCGCGGATACCGTTTAATTCAACAGTGAAACCACCTTTAACTTTACCATTGATGATACCGATTACAGTTTCAGCATCTTCGTACGCTTTTTCTAGAACGATCCAAGCTTCATGACGCTTAGCTTTTTCGCGAGACAATTGAGTCTCACCGAAGCCATCTTCAACAGAGTCAAGGGCTACGTCAACTTCATCACCAACTTGAATTTCTAGAACGCCTTGTGCGTTTTTGAATTCGTCAGCGTTGATTGGGCTTTCAGACTTAAGACCAGCGTCTACAAGTACCATACCGTTTTCGATGGCAACAACTGTACCACGAACGATAGAACCTGGACGGAACTCAAGAGTTTGAAGGGATTGTTCAAATAGATCAGCAAAAGATTCAGTCATGTTTTAGGTTACTTTCATTAAATAAACCACCATCCATCCTAGATGTGGAGTCTAGTAATATTATTCGTATCATCCTTAACACGAATACCTACTGTGCGCGTTAATCGGGAATTCGATTAGGCTACAGTAATTTTTTGTTCAACATATTCAAGCACTTGCTTCAATACATCGTTAATGCCTATGCCGCTTGTATCAATAACAAGTGCATCTTTAGCAGGCACTAGCGGCGAGGCGGCGCGATTAATATCACGGTCATCTCGTTCAATAATTTCTGCTAAAAGGCGGTCGATTTTAACATCGAAGCCCTTGTCCTGCAACTGATTATAGCGTCTTTGCGCCCGTTCTTCAGCGGACGCCGTTAAAAATATTTTTACTGGTGCTTTAGAAAAAACCACTGTGCCCATATCACGACCATCGGCCACTAACCCTGGGGCGGTACTAAAAGCACGTTGACGACGCAATAATGCTTCACGTACGCGGGGTAATGCGGCCACTTTTGAGGCGGCATTGGAGCATTCTTGGGTGCGGATAGTCGTCGTGACGTCTTCACCTTCTAAAATCACTTTAATGGCATCTTGCTCTGTGCCAGTAAGAAACTGCACATCAAGGTGGGCAGCCAGCAGTGTTAATGCTTCTTCATTTTCTAATTCTACATCATGATGAATAGCGGCTAACGCTAATACACGATAAATTGCACCACTGTCTAATAAGTGCCAGCCTAAATGCTGTGCCAATAATTGACAGATTGTCCCTTTCCCTGCACCGCTAGGGCCATCAACTGTGATCACTGGAGACCGTTCAGACATAATTTCCTCCGAAAATAATCTATCTTCCCTGATAATAAAAAAGGGTTTCGCCAAAATTGAGCGCGCGCATTGTATAACAAATAAATGTTAATTACTGATGAATTTTTAGTTATTTGAACCAAGATCGCCCTTTTGCATTGTAAAGAAACACAAAAGGGCGACAGGTAAACAGATGATATCAGCTTATTTAGCTAAACGACTAAACTGGGCAAAATAGTCGGGGAATGTTTTAGACGTACAATCTGGATCGTTAATGGTAATGCCACAATCAGCGAAGGCCATTAATGAAAAACACATCGCCATACGGTGATCATTATACGTATCAATATCAGCCGTGTTTAACTGAGCAGGTGGTGTAATGGTGATGTAATCATGTCCTTCATCAACAATCGCCCCTACTTTACGCAGTTCTGTCGCCATTGCAGCTAAGCGATCGGTTTCTTTAATGCGCCAGTTGTAAATATTAGTCAGTTTGGTAGTGCCTTTGGCAAATAACGCAGCCGTAGCAATGGTCATGGCCGCATCAGGAATATGGTTCATGTCCATTTCGATGGCCGTTAACGACGATTTACGGGCAATAATGTAATCATCGCCCCACTCTATATCGGCGCCCATTTTAGCTAAAGCGTCAGCAAACTTAACATCGCCTTGAATGCTTAATCGCCCTACGCCAGTAACTTTAACTTCACCACCTTGTATCGCACCGGCGGCTAAAAAGTACGATGCCGATGATGCATCGCCTTCTACTAATACTTTACCTGGTGACACATACTGTTGACCGGCTTTAATTTCAAATCGTTGATATTGGTGGTTAATAACCTCAACACCAAACTGTTTCATTAGCGCAATCGTAATATCGATATAAGGTTTTGAAACTAATTCGCCTTTGATTTTGATGTTAACGCTGTCTTTAGTTAATGGCGCAACCATCAATAAAGCCGTTAAAAACTGACTGGATAAATCTCCAGCAATGTCCACATCACCACCATTAAGGCCGGTAGCGTTAATGGTTAATGGCGGAAAGCCGTCATTTTTAAGGTAAGTCACATCAGCACCTAATTGACGTAATGCATCAACTAAATCGCCGATAGGACGCTCTTCCATGCGAGGCTCACCAGTAAGGGTAAACTCTCCCTGACCGAGTGTTAATGCTGCACATAATGGACGCATTGCCGTGCCAGCATTCCCTAAAAATAAGCTCTGTACTGTGGTAGATGATATTGGGCCAGCATTACCTTCAACGACACAAACGGTTTTATCGTCACTTAACCTGTATTGAATACCTAATTGCTTGAGTGATGCCAACATATATCGGATGTCATCTGAGTCAAGCAAATTAGTCAGAGTCGTGCTGCCCTTGGCAAGTGTGGCTAACAATAATGCACGATTGGAAATGCTTTTAGAGCCAGGGATATTAATTTCGCCGTTTATGCAGGTAATTGGATCAAGACGCAGTTGCTTCATTTGCTTTCTTCTTTTGCTACAGATTAAGTTCACGTTAATCTTGGTGGTAAACATCACTCAGTTATTGCCAAACAGCGTAAATCAAGTGGCACAAATTCATATTAATAGGTACAAACCTATCGACGTCATTTGATGACGATTTCAACGTTACAAAAATACGGATTACGGCAGTAATATCAAGCATAAATTGGATTATTTACGCCGCCAATACTCACGATTGACTTAAGATAAATTCAAAACAATGTAATGGCCAGCCATTACACCAGATAATCTCTCGATATGACAGTATTATTTGTCTGTTCAATTAACTTTCCAAATGAAAAAATCTCAAGGCGCAATTAATCATCCTAACCGACAATAATCACTTTAACTCTGTGTTTAAAGCACGTTATGCTTAGTACAAATAGCAAATACAAGGTTCTATTCATGTTCGATACCCTAAAAGCCCTACCTGCCGATCCAATTTTGGGTCTACTGACACAATACCGCGAAGACAGCCACGCAAATAAAGTTGACTTAGGTGTGGGTGTTTATAAAGATCCTGTGGGTCACACGCCTATTTTAGATTGTGTTAAAGCGGCTGAAAAAATTCGTTTAGACACCGAAACGACCAAGGTATACATAGGTCCGACCGGTTCTGCGCCCTTTAACCAATTAATGGGCGAATTAGCCTTCGGCGCAAGTCACAGTGCCTTGATTACGAATCGTGTTAGAACGGTATCAACGCCTGGTGGAACAGGCGCATTAAGAGTGGCTGCTGACTTTATTAAGCGCTGTAATCCTAATGCAGTATTGTGGGTGAGTGACCCAACCTGGGCCAACCACACGGGGTTATTTGAAGCTGCTGGTATTACGGTAAAAACCTACCCATATTACGATTACGACACCAAGAACCTTAAGTTCGAGCAAATGCTTGCAACCTTAAATAATATAGGTAAAGACGATGTGGTGTTATTACACGCTTGTTGTCACAACCCTAGCGGCATGGATTTAAACACACAGCAATGGGATGAAGTCGTTAAGGTCACCGTTAAACAAGGCTTTACACCACTTATAGATATGGCCTATCAAGGCTTTGGTGATGGCGTTGATGAAGATGCTTACGGCGTACGTCAAATGGCAGCAGCGGTAGAAAGCATGATTTTATGCAGCTCATGCTCTAAAAACTTTGGCCTTTATCGCGAGCGTATCGGCGCCTGTTCAATTGTGGCTAAAGACAGTGCCACAGCTGACATTGCGCTATCGGTCTTGCTGTATGTCATTCGCTGTATCTACTCAATGCCGCCAGCACATGGTGCAGCCATTGTAGAAACTATCTTAGGCACCCCTGCCCTTAAACAGCAATGGTTACTCGAGCTTAAAGAAATGCGTGACCGCATTAACGGTAACCGTGAAATGCTAGTCAATCAGCTTATTGCTAATGGTGTTGAGCGTGACTTTAGCTTTATCGCTCGTCAAAAAGGCATGTTCTCATTTTTAGGTGTTAACCCAGAGCAAGTTGCAACGCTTAAACAGCAATACAGTGTGTATATGGTCGGTTCAAGCCGCATTAGTATTGCCGGTATTAGTGAAGCGAACGTTGATTATTTGGCAAAATCAATTGCTGCGGTAATCAAATAACCCGAGTTATGTCATTGCACAAACAATAAAGCCGACTACTTAAGTCGGCTTTATTGTTTCATTATAGTTTGTCGCACTATAGTTTATTGCATTATAGTTTGTCTCATTAGACTTTATAAAATGTGCTAAGTAAAATTTGGCCAACTATCAAACGGTTGCTTTTCTAATACCATGTTGCCTTTTTCATCTTTAGAGATGTTTATCCACGCCTGCCAGTTTTCATAATCAATATCGGGACAGTCTAAACGGTAATGACTGCAGCGACTTTCTTTACGCATAATGGATGCTTTGAGCTTCATTTCTGCGGTGATAATCATATTCTCAGTTTCGTGCGCCAAGCGAAGTGCATGTAAATCGTCCCCATTAACATCGGGACATGGTGCTCATATAGCTCCTCAACATACGCTAACGCCGCTTGCATCATGCGCTCTTTTTTAATGTAAAGCACAAAGTTAGGTATCATCACGCCCTGTAACACCTGAGTCACCCAGGCAGGGCTATAACCACGTTGACGCTTTAATGGCACTAAAATTTGTTGGTTAACCAATGCCAAATATTGTTCAGACACATCCAACTTACTGGCCATTCCGAGACTGTCATTTGCCGCAGCAGCCCCAGCGATGGCCCCTTGTACAGCAGAGCCCGCCAACGATGAACCGATTTGAGTATAAATACCGCCCGACATATAAGAACCTAAGGCATCACCTGCTGCATATAAACCAGGAATCGTCGACAACCCTTGGGCATTGATTGGCACCAGACCTTCTGACTTATGGATTGCCATCCCGGCACTCGAACCGCCGACTTGCTCGCCGCCCATACCAGGTGGGCCAGAATGGCCTTTACTTGACACCAGGCTACGAAAAAAACTAGCTTCTGGTGGTTTAGGTGGAGGACCAGATTTTTTAAAGGCTTCTGGCACAAATGGTCCCGCGGGAAAGATATTAGTTTGACTAACAGTTTGCTGCTTAACCGCTTCACCTGGGCGTTGTGGCCTTGGTGGCATCATCATAACAGGCGCACCTTGAGTGTATGCTTGATAATTCATATCGACACCCAAATGATGATTAATTTGCGCAGAGGTAATCGACGGCTTTTCTTCAATTTGTCCATGACAATTATCATAACTTGAACCTGAGTTTTTAGCCGAACCAGGATGCCCATCATTCCATTCTTTACCCGTGACTTTAGCACCAATTTTATAGGCCATGATGGTACCGTCATGGGTTAAATCACATACCGGAAAAATCGACTTTTTATGTAGAATAACGACACCTCGAAGTCTCTGCCGCGCAGTTGTAAATGTGAATAATGGCCAACAATTCGCTGCAAAAACAACCTTGAAAGATCAACAGGCCCTATACATAACAAAAAAGATCCTCTCGGGATCTTTTTGGGGTTTAACGCTTCAGTTGAGGTGTTAACAATGGCAGTAACCGTTAAGCGTGTTGAGTGGCAAATTGATTCATAAAGTTAACCAGTTTTTGCACACCGGCTAATGGCATAGCATTGTAAATACTGGCGCGCATGCCGCCAACAATACGATGACCTTTTAGCGCAACTAATCCCGCTTGCTCTGCTTGCTTTAAAAACTCGCCGTCAAGAGTGTCATTTACCAATTGGAAGGTGACATTCATGCGCGAGCGATTGTGCGGGGCGACACCATTTTTATAAAATGGATTTGAATCGATACACTCATATAGTAAAGCCGCTTTTTGTTGATTAACGTCAGCCATCGCACTCACGCCACCATTAGCCGCTAACCAGGCAAACACTTCTGATGCTAAATACCATGCAAACGTTGGCGGTGTATTAAACATTGAACCATGCTCAACCGCAACACGATAATCCATGATCGATGACTGTGGTAAGCTGGGTAACTTCAGCATATCGTCACGTACAATCACAATCGATAAGCCCGATGGGCCAATGTTCTTTTGCGCACCCGCATAAATAAGCCCATATTTGCTGACATCAATGTCATGCGACATGATGGTTGATGACAGATCGGCCACCACTGGCCATGGGCTGTCTAGTTCTTCAAAGATTTCAATCCCATCAACCGTTTCATTTGAACAGTAATGCACATAACGGTAGTCTTTATCGATAGCATTGAGATCAGGTAAGATAACTTGATTTAATCCGTCCACTTTTTCAACGATATTGATACTATCAATTTGGCTTTCACCAACTAATTTGTGTGCTTCTGACACGGCAGCTGACGACCATTGGCCACTGACTAAATATAAGGCACGACCGTTATCACCTAAAAAGTTGTTCACCACATTTGAAAACTGAGCGCGGCCTCCACCGTGCATAAAAAGCACATGGTAGTTTTTAGGAATATTCATTAACTGGCGCAAGGTCACTTCCGCTTGCTCCGTTAACGCGATAAATTCCTTACTACGGTGACTAATTTCCATCACGGAAACGCCAAGGCCATTCCAATCAATTAATTCCTGTTGTGCTTTTTGCATCACAGCTTGAGGTAACATCGCAGGACCCGCACAGAAATTATAAATCGCGCTCACAGACAACTCCTTGACTCAGTTTGTATTCATACCAATCATATTTACTCTCTGATAATCCATACGATTGGTATCATTATGTTTAGCGGTTAATACTAAGGACTTTATTTGCAGTTGAATAGGCCTTTATTTGCCTATTTTGATGAATAATTTTCCGTAAAATAAAACGAGCGCCATTAGGCGCCCGTTATCGATGTGATGAAGTTAACTGACAGGTTATTCCTGCTCGTCAGCCTCTGCATCATCTTCTACATCAGAACTTGCAGACTCAACTGTTTCACCTTCGGCGACTTCGCCTTCAATGATGTCGACAGGCACGATGACATTGCCTTCTTCATCTAACAACTCTTCTGTTTGGATTTCATCAATACGCTGCAAACCAACGACTTTCTCGTCATCTGCGGTACGAATGATGGTCACACCTTGCGTGTTACGGCCAATAATTGATACGCCTTCAGCAGGGGTACGAACCAATGTGCCTTTGTCACTGATTAGCATGATTTCGTCGAAATCACCGACTTGAACCGCACCGACAACTGAACCGTTACGCTCGCTCACTTTAATCGATACCACACCTTTAGTGCCACGGCTCTTCGCTGGGTATTCACTTAGCTCTGTACGCTTACCGTAACCGTTTTCAGTTACCGTTAAGATTGCGCCATCACCTTTAGGAACAATCAGTGAAACCACTTTTTGACCGTCTTCAAGCTTAATACCACGAACACCCGTTGCTGTACGGCCCATTGGACGTAGAGCAATGATTTCTTCGCCAGTTTCAGCATCAATCTTCACTTCACCAGTCACTGAGTCACGGGCTTTTTCGTTAAAGCGAACCACTTTACCTTCGTTAGAGAACAACATGATGTCGTCGCTACCTTCAGTAATATCAACACCAATCAATTGATCGCCGTCTTTTAGGTTTACAGCAATAATGCCGTTTGCACGAGGGTTACTGTAAGCCGTTAATGCTGTTTTCTTAACGGTGCCGTGTGCTGTTGCCATGATGATAAATTTATCATCAGCATACTCACGTACAGGTAAGATTGCAGTAATGTGTTCACCGTCAGACAGTGGTAACAAGTTAACAATTGGGCGACCACGAGCAGTACGGCTCGCAAGCGGTAATTGATACACTTTTAACCAATACATTTTGCCAAAGTCAGAGAAGCACAAAATGGTATCGTGAGTATTAGCAACCAGGAGTTTTTCAACGAAGTCTTCGTCTTTTACTTTCGTCGCCGCTTTGCCTTTACCACCACGACGCTGCGCTTGGTAGTCAGACAATACTTGGTACTTGGCGTAACCTAAGTGCGATAAGGTCACGACAACGTCTTCTTCATTGATTAAGTCTTCAAGACTCATGTCAATTTCGTTAGCGTTGATAATTGTGCGACGTTCATCACCGTATTGCTCAAGAATTTCGGCTAACTCTTCTTTAATCACTTCCATTAAACGTTCTGGACTGCGAAGAATTAATAACAATGCCGCAATAACAACTAATAGCTCTTCGTACTCAGCTAAAATCTTGTCATGCTCTAAACCGGTTAAACGGTGTAAACGTAATTCAAGGATAGCTTGCGCTTGTTGTTCAGTTAAATAGTATTTGCCGTCACGGATACCGTACTCAGGCTCTAACCATTCTGGGCGCGCTGCATCATCACCTGCTTTTTCAAGCATGCCTTGTACATGGCCTAATTCCCAACCTTCAGCCACTAATTTAACTTTAGCTTCTGCTGGTGTTGGAGAAGCTTTGATTAATGCAATGATTGGGTCGATGTTAGCCAGTGCAATGGCTAATGCTTCAAGGATATGAGCACGTTCGCGCGCTTTACGTAATTCAAATACGGTACGGCGGGTAACCACTTCACGACGGTGAAGAATAAAGCACTCGAGCATTTCTTTAAGGTTAAACAATTTAGGCTGACCGTTAGTCAACGCCACCATGTTAATACCAAAAGAACACTGCATTTGCGTTTGAGCGTATAAGTTGTTTAATACAACCTCACCCACTTCACCGCGTTTGATTTCAATCACGATACGCATGCCGTCTTTATCAGACTCATCACGTAATCCGCTAATGCCTTCTAATTTTTTATCTTTAACAAGCTCAGCGATTTTTTCAATTAAACGCGCTTTGTTAACTTGATAAGGAATTTCGTGAACAATAATGCGTTCGCGGCCGTTATCTTCCGTTTCTACTTCCGCTTTCGAACGCATAATTGCGCGACCACGGCCAGTGTTATACGCATCGATAATGCCCTTACGGCCATTGATTGACGCAGCTGTTGGGAAATCAGGACCTGGGATATATTCCATTAACTGCTCAATTGATAAGCTTGGATCATCAATTAATGCTAAACAGCCTTTAACCACTTCAGTTAAGTTGTGTGGTGGAATATTGGTCGCCATACCTACCGCAATACCTGATGAACCGTTAATTAACAGGTTAGGTACACGTGTCGGTAAAACAGCAGGAATAAATTCGGTGCCGTCATAGTTAGGTACGAAATCGACGGTTTCTTTTTCAAGGTCGGCAAGCAGTGAATGCGCCAACTTCTTCATACGAATTTCGGTATAACGCATTGCTGCTGCAGAGTCACCGTCGACCGAACCAAAGTTTCCTTGTCCGTCAACCAGTGTATAGCGTAGCGAGAAAGGCTGTGCCATACGTACAATTGTATCGTATACAGCGGTATCACCATGTGGGTGATATTTACCAATTACGTCACCAACGACACGAGCGGATTTTTTATATGGTTTGTTCCAATCGTTTTTCAATTCGCTCATTGCGAACAATACGCGACGGTGAACTGGTTTTAAACCGTCACGGACGTCAGGTAATGCACGACCTACAATTACACTCATGGCGTAATCAAGGTAAGAATTCTTAAGTTCGTCTTCGATATTAATTGGCGAAATAGATGATGCCAGATCAGTCATAAACTGCGCGTTCCCCTAAAGTGAGCTGACAATAAATCTTCCATATTATTATCTAGCTTAAAAACGTGATTTGGCATTCTAACACAGATATTTAATGTCGCCAGAGCAAACACTAGCCAAATGCCCACTACTGTATAAAAATTATAAAAAAGCTAATATTTTCAGCTGGATTAGATTAATCACACCATAATATACGAACAATTTTATGCCGACATAAAGGCCAAATTGCTGATGGTTTAAGCGCTTTGTATTATAAAAAATGTTCATACAGGTTCTAAACGGTGATTTTATAAGCAAAGCTAAGTCGCAAAAGCACAATGTTGGCTTCTATTCGTGAAGGTTATCGTTATAATAACGCCCATACTTTATTAGACAGTTAGGTTAACTTATGTCAGACGCTGAACAATCAACAGCCAATGTTGATCCGCATGAGATCGCAAAATTTGAAGCCATGGCACAAACCTGGTGGGATCTTAATGGCGAGTTCAAGCCATTGCATTTACTTAATCCGCTGCGATTAAATTATATCGACCAAACCGTGAGCGGCCTGTTTGGTAAAAATGTCTTAGATGTGGGCTGCGGCGGCGGTATTTTATCTGAAAGCATGGCGCGTATTGGCGCGAATGTTGATGGTATCGACATGGGCACAGAGCCATTAGAAGTCGCCAAGTTGCATGCCTTAGAAGCAGGTATGACTGTCAATTACCTTAAAACCACCGCAGAAAATCACCGTGACACTCACCGAGAATATTATGATGTGGTCACCTGCATGGAAATGCTTGAACATGTACCAGACCCGCAATCGGTGGTCCAAGCGTGCTGCGACATGGTCAAACCCAATGGTTTTGTTTTTTTCTCAACCATTAACCGCAATATGATGTCTTATCTGCAAACCATTATTGGCGCCGAATACTTACTGAAAATGTTGCCTATTGGCACTCACGACCACAGTAAATTTATTCGTCCATCTGAGTTAATGGCACTGGTCGATAACACGGACTTATTGTGTAAAGATGCATTGGGCATTACCTACAACCCACTGTCTGGCGTATTTAAATACACTAACAGTGTTGATGTAAACTATATGATCGCCACCCAGAAAACCGACTAAATTGGCTTAGCTCAACACGCTTCGCAACAAAAAGCCGATAACGCCATGTGTTACCGGCCTCTTCTCTGTGTTCATCTTCGCGACGGTTCAACGCTGATATAAGGAATAATAAAGTGCAGAAACACGATGTTAAAGGGGTGTTATTTGACCTTGATGGCACATTAGCCGATACCGCACCAGATTTAGTCCATGCACTTAATCTCAGTTTAAATGATGCCGGGTTTAGCGCTCAGCCACTGGATAAAATGCGTCATGCCGCATCACACGGCAGTTTGTTTTTAGTTAAAACAGCAATACCCGATGCCGATGAAGCATTGCAAGTGCTTATTCAACAAGGTTTATTACAGCATTATGGCCGTATCAATGGCGATCTCAGCCGTTTATTCGATAACTTACCTGAACTACTGACATTATTAGACCAGCAAGGCATTCCTTATGGTGTGGTCACCAATAAGCCTGCTCGGTTTGCTCGTCCATTGGTCGAAAAGCTTGGGTTAACCTGTCAGTTAAAAGCCATGATCAGCGGCGACAGCACTCGCCATGCCAAGCCCCACACCGCACCGATGTTGTTAGCTGCACAACAAATTGCCACGCCACCTGAACATATTTTGTATTTAGGTGATGCAGAGCGTGACCTTGTCGCGGCGCACAATGCCAACATGCTTGGAGGCATAGCACTTTGGGGTTACTTATCTGCCACAGATACGCCAGATTTATGGCCATCGAAGCACCAATTTGAACATGGTGCATCCTTAAGGCAATTTTTTAGCGAATAACCCATTTATCATCAGGTCATACTCAACGCACGAGGACATGGTTACAGATGAATTTGTCAGTTTGTTGTAGCCAACCATCCACTTTTTTACCTGCGGATCAAATACAGCAAAAGATCAATCTAAAAATTGACATGATTTTTTGATCGCTGCTTATTTTAGCGATCAAAATTTTCTAATCTATCGCATAAAAAAACATCAACCATGAAAAACACTATATAAATTTGGGCTCTAGGGTTAGCCGTTACTAACCCCGCTCTTTATCCTCAACTTATCCACAAGAAGTTAATGTAATTGTGGCTTGCAAATCAGCTCAAACCTCACTATCTTGTATCTCAGTTTATAAATAACACCATATCTTGTGTGTGGGTGACAATCAAAACACTACGCTGTGTGGGTATTAAAGTGTAGATGTTTACTGAACGTACAGTAGATGTACATTGCCGTAAGTGGCATTCAGGATGATTGTTTTAACATGGAACTGTTTTGTGATTTGTTCTGATCGAATAAAGTAACACTGCATCCTGAACGCGATCACATGACCGGATATCGAACCAAGGCCTCTCTTCAATGAAAAGCAATATGACAGTCACTAAACGCAGTGGCGAACGTGAAACTATCGATTTAGATAAAATTCACCGCGTGATCACTTGGGCAGCCAAGGGATTAAAAAACGTCTCTGTATCTGAAGTTGAACTTCGATCTCACCTGCAGTTTTTTGAAGGCATTCCAACAGAAGCCATTCATGAAACCATTATTAAAGCCGCTGCCGACTTAATCTCGCCAGAATCGCCAGATTATCAATTCTTAGCAGCTCGCTTAGCAGTATTTCATTTACGCAAAAAAGCCTTTGGTCAATTTGAACCACCTAAGTTATATGACCATGTGACGCGTCTAGTGGAAATGGGCAAATATGATAAGCATATTTTGGCCGATTACACGCGCGAAGAAATTGAAACATTAGACACCTATATCGACCACTGGCGCGATATGAACTTCTCTTATGCTGCAGTTAAGCAATTAGAAGGCAAATACCTAGTGCAAAACCGTGTGACTCACGAAGTCTACGAAAGCGCTCAGTTCTTGTATATTTTAGTGGCAGCGTGCTTATTTGCGCGTTACCCAAAAGAAATTCGTCTGAAGTACATTAAAGACTTTTATGACGCGACGTCTCTATTCAAAATTTCATTACCTACACCTATCATGTCTGGCGTGCGCACTCCAACACGTCAGTTCAGCTCTTGTGTATTAATTGAATGTGATGACAGCTTAGATTCAATCAACGCGACCGCATCGTCTATCGTTAAATACGTCAGCCAACGTGCTGGTATTGGTATTAACGCTGGTCGTATCCGTGCGTTAGGTAGCCCTATTCGTGGCGGTGAAGCATTCCACACTGGTTGTTTACCTTTTTACAAGTATTTCCAAACTGCGGTTAAGTCGTGCTCTCAAGGCGGCGTACGTGGCGGTGCAGCAACACTTTTCTATCCGTTATGGCATTTAGAAGTCGAGTCGCTACTGGTGCTTAAAAACAACCGTGGTGTTGACGACAACCGTGTTCGTCACCTTGACTACGGTGTGCAGTTAAACAAATTAATGTACCAGCGTTTGATTAAAGGCGAATACATCAGTCTATTTAGCCCATCAGACGTGCCAGGTCTTTACGATGCCTTCTTTGAAGACCAGGTAGAATTTGAACGTTTGTACTTACAGTATGAGCAAGACAGCAATGTCCGCAAAAAACAAATCAAAGCGGTTGAACTGTTCTCGTTAATGATGCAAGAGCGTGCCTCAACTGGCCGTATTTACATTCAAAACGTCGATCACTGTAATACTCACAGCCCGTTTGATTCTAAAGTAGCGCCAATTAAGCAATCTAACTTATGTTTAGAAATTGCATTACCGACGAAACCATTGAATAACATCAATGATCCAGACGGTGAAATTGCGTTATGTACTCTGTCTGCACTTAACTTAGGTGCCATTGAAGATTTATCTGAACTTGAGCCATTAGCCGATTTAGCAGTACGTGCGCTAGATAACTTATTGGATTACCAAGATTACCCAATTATTGCCGCGCAAACGAGTTCGATGAATCGTCGTACTCTTGGTATAGGCGTGATTAACTTTGCTAACTACTTAGCGAAAAACGGTAAGAAATACTCAGACGGTTCAGCAAACAACCTGACCCACAAAACCTTTGAAGCAATTCAGTATTACTTATTGAAAGCTTCAATGAACTTAGCTAAAGAGCAAGGTGCATGTCCGTTATTCCACGAGACAACCTATTCGAAAGGTATTTTACCTATCGACACCTACAAACGCGACTTAGATAAGATTTGTGACGAGCCATTACACATGGATTGGGAAACATTACGTAGCGACATTAAGCAATACGGTTTACGTAACTCAACCTTATCGGCATTAATGCCGTCTGAAACCTCATCGCAAATTTCAAATGCGACTAACGGTATTGAGCCTCCACGCGGATTAATTAGCGTTAAGGCCAGTAAAGACGGACAATTAAAACAAGTTGTACCTGACTTTGACCTCCTCAAAGACAAGTACGAATTGCTTTGGAACATGCCAAACAATGATGGTTACATCCAACTTGTTGGGTTAATGCAGAAGTTTATCGACCAGGCTATTTCGGCTAACACTAACTACGATCCAAGCCGTTTTGAAGGCGGTCGTGTACCAATGCAAACCTTGTTAAAAGACTTGCTTAGCGTATACAAACTGGGCATTAAGACATTGTATTATCATAATACTCGCGACGGTGCTTCGGATCAGTTTGACGACATTATTGCCGTCGAAGAAGAAGACGATGGCTGTGGTGGCGGTGCGTGTAAGATATAGCTCCTTAGTTTTTATAAAAGTATCACTTTATGTATATTTAGCGGGGGCCTTCCCCGCTTTTTGAAAAATGCGTTTTCAGGACACCTAAATAATGGCTTACTCAACATTTTGTCAAACACCTAACGATTCGACTAAAGAACCGATGTTTTTCGGTCAATCGGTTAACGTGGCACGCTACGATCAACAGAAATATGAAGTCTTCGAAAAACTCATTGAAAAACAATTATCGTTTTTCTGGCGTCCAGAAGAAGTTGATGTCAGCCGTGACAAAATTGATTTTGGTAACTTACCTGAACACGAACAGCATATTTTCTTATCTAATCTGAAATACCAAACCTTACTTGATTCAATTCAAGGCCGCTCACCAAATGTGGCATTTTTGCCTTTGGTATCGCTACCAGAATTAGAAACGTGGATTGAAACTTGGTCGTTTTCTGAAACCATTCACTCGCGTTCGTACACGCACATTATTCGTAATATCGTTAACAACCCGTCAGTGGTGTTTGACGATATTGTGCAAAATGACGAAATCTTAAAGCGTGCCGGTGATATTGCCGCTTATTACGATGACTTGATTAACCTTACCCAAATTAATAACTTGTTAGGAGAAGGTACACACGTCATTAACGGTATAGAAATCACCGTTAATTCACGTATCCTCAAAAAGTCATTATATTTGTGCATGATGTCAGTCAATGCGTTAGAAGCGATTCGTTTCTATGTCAGTTTTGCGTGTTCATTTGCCTTTGCTGAGCGTCGTGTCATGGAAGGTAATGCTAAGATTATTCGCTTAATCGCGCGTGATGAAGCATTACACCTTAACAGCACACAACATATATTAAGCCTAATGCAAGGCGGTAAAGACGACCCAGAAATGGGCGAAATTGCTGCTGAGTGTAAGCAAGAAGCGTATGATTTATTCGTCAAAGCGGCAGAGCAAGAAAAAGAATGGGCTAAATACTTATTCAAAGATGGCTCAATGATTGGCTTAAATGAACAGATTTTATGCCAGTATGTTGAGTTTATTACTAACCAACGGATGAAGTCAGTTCACTTACCGCAACCTTACGATGAGCAATCAAATCCACTGCCGTGGATGAAAAACTGGTTAGAAAGTGATGCAGTACAAGTTGCCCCACAAGAAGTAGAAGTATCATCTTATCTTGTCGGTCAAATTGATTCTTCTGTTGATGGCGATGAGTTTTTAGATTTTGACTTATAAGAAGTATTTCAAAAAAGCCCCAATAGTAAGCTTGAAAGGTCAGCCGGTGATTTTATTTGACGGTAAACATTCAAGCTTATTAGAAGCGCTTGAGTCTAAAAAAGTAAAAGTGTTTTCAGAGTGCCGCAATGGTTTTTGCGGTGCCTGTAAAACCACAGTGATTTCGGGTGAAGTCAGTTACCTTACCCAGCCATTAGCAGAACTTAAAGCAGATGAATGCCTACCCTGCTGTTGTGTGCCCGAAACCGACCTCAACCTTAAGCTGTCATGCCAGGGTGTTGAAGTCGTCGCCAAACGTCAATACAACACCAATCATAGTCCTGCACCAGTGCTCACCAAACTCGCGCACGAAGGTTAATAGATCCTTAGACCTTATCATGCCGTATTTCACCTCGTTATCGACTATGGCTACTGTTTAGCATTGATACCTGCAAATCAGGTACAATTTACATATTTATAGCCACACTCAATAGCACCCGCTTGCCAGATTCAATCTTAGTGACGCTGTGTTCGTATAAGTCTGGGCGAAACAAATACACCCTATGACATAAATTCATGATGTATTTCTCACACGTAAATACGCCTCCGTGCAAAGGTTGTTTTAGCACTATATTGAACTTGTAATATCGCCCTTGCTGCACAGGATCAACGTGTTTCATAACACGATGATTTTCATGATAAGTGACTAAATTAACTGAAAATACCCTACTACTAAATATTGCTCTATTAACCACGTTGGCCATAATGGCTCCAATCAACTCACTTAGCGATATTGTACGGGTTAATCATCGCCAAGTGATGCCGCTAAACCATTCAATTATGCATATGTTATTAAGTTTTCATCCGCTATTGATATGTAATACCACAAAAAAGCCGAAAAGATGATTTAAAACAACAGTGATAAACGCCAATCATACTTTCATTATTGATGATAAATCCATAAACCCTTGATGCATTACATCAGCGTTTTGGCCAGCGTATTATGAATCGCATTGACTTCCATTAACGCAGCACTGCCATACCAGGGGACTAATTCCATTACCAAACTGCCTGCTTTAATCGCTGGATCGGTTGCAGTTAATTGTTGAGCCTGTTCAATGGTTTCTACATCGAAAATATAAATACCACGGAGTTCGCCATCAGTTAAAAAAGGCCCCGCCAATACCAATTTACCCTCTTCAGCTAAACGTTCAATATTGGTCATGTGTAACCGTTGCAGTTCATCAGCTTCTGCTTTGGGACGTTCTCGATTAGGCCCTCGACTTAAAAACGCCATCACATAACGCTTCATGCCATATTCATCCGCCCCCACCTTTTCTGCCAGCGATTGATCGTATATTGGATTAATCTCAGTCTGGGCCATTAACGGAGTCGATATCATCGTGGAAAAAAGCAAAAAACGGGTTAACGTGCTGGCATAAACATTCATGGGTATTCCTATTTTCACATTTCAGTGAAGATGTTGTTATGTGTGGTTAATGATGACATCAAAATTGTTAAGCTTACCTATGACGTATGCTGGCAAGACGTAACTAACATTTGGAGAAAAACTATTTTGATGACATAAACTGTACAAAAATTTACCGGATGTCAAAACAAGGTAAAAAAAGTCTGCCAAGATATATCATCATAGTCGCAACTAAGGTATAACGAGCGCTATGAAAACCCCAATACGATTACAGCCACTGGTTAACGATGGTCTCGTTGATGAAGTGATAAGCCAACTGATGAGTGGCAAAGAAGCCACCGTCTATATGATCCGGTGTGGCGATGCTATTCGCTGCGCCAAAGTCTATAAAGAAGCGACCAAGCGCAGCTTTAAAAAAGCCGCGCAGTACCAAGAAGGACGAAAAACTAAAAATAGCCGTCGTGGGCGCGCGATGGAAAAAGGCTCTAAATATGGCCGCGAAGAACAAGAGAAAGCCTGGCAAAATGCCGAGGTTGATGCATTGTATCAATGCGCTGCAGCTAAAATCCGCGTTCCAGTACCTTACGGGTGTTTTGACGGTGTATTATTGATGGAGTTAATCACTGACGCCAATGGCGACGTTGCTCCTCGTTTAAACGACGTTAACTTAACTCATGCGCAAGCCATGTCGCAACATCACACCATGATGGGCTACATAGTACGTATGTTATGTGCCGGTATTGTGCATGGTGACTTGTCTGAATTTAATGTCTTAGTTGATAGTAATGGACCAGTGATCATCGACTTACCACAAGCCGTCGATGCATCCGCTAACAACAATGCCAGAGCAATGTTATACCGTGATGTGAATAACATGACCGAATATTACGGCCAATTTGCCCCAGAATTGCTGCAAACAAAATACGCTAAAGAAATGTGGGCACTTTACGAACAAGGCGAACTCGAGCCAGATACCGCACTTACAGGCTTGTTTGAAGACGACACCAATGCAGCCGATATTGACTCGGTACTTGAAGAAATCAACGCTGCTTATGAAGACGCTCAGTTTAAGCGCGAACGCCAACAGGCGATAGATAATGATCATTATGATGATTAAGTCGTTATAACCAGGCGTGACAACAACCAACAAGCATAAATTAAGGCAACCACTAGGTTGCCTTTTTATTTACAGGCTCACGTATTCTTTTGTAAAAGTCTTAAATAATCTCAAGTTCAGAGTTGAATGTTGGCATTTTGAGGCTAAGGCTAACTTGTTATTGGACAGAAGTGAGTTTACTGGCTCGCCAATGTAACCAGTCACCAATTATCTAAAGTATTGCCAAACTAACTAAACCTTCTACTATAAAAAAAACTTAACACGAATTATGACTCACTGCTTGTGATCTCCTAAGAGACTTTCTGGAACTAAATAAAGGTTTCGCTTTGCTCTAGTACAAGCCACATAAAGTTTGTTCTTTGTCTGAGGAGCTAGTTCACATAGTTTCCCCTTAGCGTATTTACTCACTGTATTAGAATTCAAAACGACACATACATCTTCGTAGTGATCCTCACCTTTTGTTGCTCCCCAATTTTCAGTAAATCCTTTATATTTATAGCTTGCTTGATAGAACAATTTTACTGTCTTGGGGCAGGTGAAAAGCTCTATAGCTCGTTCCTTGTTGTTTATGTATTCTACGTTTGTAACATCAACCCTGTGTGAAAAAATCTCTACCCCTATATTATTTGTAACAAAATCACAGGTGTTTGCGCTACAACGATAGCTATGGGAAAGGGTTTCAGTATCAACCGTATATCCCGCTTTGATAAATCTTTGCTTGTATTCGTCATAGTTGTCGTGCAAAGGCTTGTTTATTAGCCCATCTCTACTGGTATCGAAAGTGTGTTGGTAGAAGTCACCAACTAATAGCTGATTTATATTAGTTCTAGCCATCTGAAGCAAAAAATTAAAATCATGCCCTGCAAAGTCTTGAATTTCATCAATACAGATACTATCGAAATACTTTTCCAACCTCGATATAATCTCATCAACGACTTTATATTGTTCGAACATCTTAGCAATACGGTTATGATAGAGCCTCTCGTTTGTATCAATATAAAAACGTTCATCGTTTCTTTTCAAGCGCTGCGTGAATTGAGGTGGTATATCCCAGTTTATCCCCTTTATTTTTACAGCATTACCCAGTATTGGTTTGTAACAGAACGAATATATAAAAGTGAAATAGGTGTACACTTTAATGCCATTCGGAATATATCCGAACTTGGTTGATATGCGCCTCTTTAGATTTTTAAAGTTATTTTCAGTGTAAGTTATTATGAGAGCTCGCGATCTCTCATTTAAGCCATCAATAATATGGCTAGTCTTACCCGAGCCAGCTACTGCGAAAATTACTCGTTTATCCATACAAACGCCTTGGCAAGATAGTCAGGTGAAACTAATTCATTAGCTTTTTTATCAAGTAGCTCGAAGGCCACATCTGCTTTATGACTTAACATATATTCTTGAAGTGTCGTTATTTCGTCTTTTCTTGGTTTTTTTCTTAGTTTTTTCGTAAACAATTCATCGCAAATTTTTGGGTTTACATTCAACATACATATTTCAAATGTCCAATTATTGTCATCGTCATCACAGAATACTTGCATATTGGCAACGGTGTAATCGGTGAAACTATCAACGCAATTTGTCTGCTTATCACCATCATTATCTCTAATAACTGCGACTCTGGTATTAAGCAACTTTGCAATATCAAGATAACGCTTGAAGCTTGTTCCTCCGACTGAAATGATGTGCACACCGTCCTGTTCTGGTGTTGAACCTGTGGTATTTTTATATAACTGCTCAATGAGCATATATTCGGCATCTCCTTCAACCAGAATAACTTTGGGTGACATTACAAATTCCAGAACATTATTGTCTGGTGCTTTCATAAAGAACTTGGCGGTATCGCTGGGCAAATTTTTCAACAAAAGTGGATCTGTTGAAATGCTATTCATGAAAACGGTTCTTCGAAGATCTAATCTTGTACTAATCAAACTACTATGAGTAGCTATAAAGATTTGTTTTGCTTCAGATTCAGAAATTCGGGCTACCAACTTCTTCATATTGGTATGGCTTAGGTGATTTTCAGGTTCTTCCAATAGGAGAACATCAAGTTTTTGGTCTGGATTACTTCGCTGCAATGCAAACTCAGTCTTGATAAAACACTGGCGCCCTTTACCTTTGTTATCGAGTGGAACATCATCTTCAGTAATTGTTAAGTCAGTCTCTAGATTACATTTAGTTCCTGATCTGATCGCAAATTGATAGTTATTTAGACTGTCATTAATAGGTTTTAAATTATTATCTTTGAAGTTAGCTTTTTGCTGGCGATAGTCATTTTGCAACCCGATCCTTTGTGGTTGCTCAACATGAGATTCGTAAACAGTTTTTACATACTCTTTGGTAGCATACTCATTATTTATTTGGGAACTATCAACAGTTAGGTATTTGAGAAACTTACGGTAACCAGTGTATGCTTCGCCAGCAAAAGTAATAAATTTTATGGAATAATATTCAAAGGGGAAATTAGCCTCTGGTTGAGCTAACACTTGGGAGATTTCATGACTGAGTTCGTCATTTGGTTCACAGATAAGCTGAAGCCCATCAGTCGGAATTCCATCAATGTTGTTTTTGCCACTTAATGATGGGTTGTCTTGTTCATTAAGATGTAATTCAGCAATTAAGACAGGTAAATTTTCATATTTCTTATCACTAACCAAAAATTCATGCACGATGCTAGTGTTAAACAAGGTTTCAAGACCAGCAGTCTCAACTTTGCTCTTACTCCCACTAAGCACTAATTCAATGGCTGTCAGAATAGTGCTTTTGCCAGCTTCGTTATCTCCAATCAATAGGTTAATTTCGGGGTCGAAACCTACACTAAATGTCTTATATTTTTTGAAATTTCGCAATTGAATTTTAGTTATTGTTTTCATATTGTTCGTTCTCAGATATCGAGTTTTATTAGTCTGGATATTAGTGGAGAGATCTATTATTACATTCGTACTTCAAAGTGTTCTAGTAAAGGCTTAACTTCATAAGCCGCTTAGGCTATTATTAAACTACTGTTGCAGTGTTCAACCTTTAAGACCGTATAACTTCATTAATCGAGACTTCTCTTCATTAAATAAATAGTCATAGTCTAGATTATCTTCAAGGGTGTCTTTTATAAACATCAATTTCTTAATGATCACCCAAGCGCTATAATTTGCAAATGGATTAAGACCAATAAAATTTCCAGCATCCTCATCTTTAATGGTCCGAATATTATAAATTATTTCAACCTTCCCCCATGCTTCATCAATATCCCAATTCGATACAAAAAGTAGTAAAGCTGAAAGGGCCATTAACGGATTAGATTTAAAAATTGCACTAGGAGATAGCTTTTGTGATAGAAAACCATCATTTCTAACAATTTTATTGGCCAGTTTCCGAGTCAATTGATACTTATCTAGGAGCACGCCTCGGTCAAAACTTAAGGCACTTGAGTCATTTCTTATTATATTAATAGCCTTTTTAACTACAGCTTTATGGCTTATTTCTAAATAGAATGGATTCTCTTTATAATACTCAATCAATTTGTAATGAGGATATTGATGGCTTAGAGACTCATAAACTTCCTTATCGATATCAAATCCTTCTTTTGAAGCTTCAGTAAAGTCTGGGACAAATTTTTCAAAATTTCTTTTAGATTTAACATATGAGCTTCTGGCTAGATTGACAATGTGTGGAGAGATATCAAAAAGATCTTGGCCACTTTTCCTCAAATCAAGAAACCATTGCCTCATATCCCTCATGTCACCTTGGTTGAAAATATTATTTTCTATCCCAATACTAACTATGACTCCAATTTGTCTTGTTATAGCTGACTGAGAGCTTCTTAAGTCAACTTTACCTTCATTTGATACCAATTTTTGTTTGTCCTCACCATCATAGAAGTCACAAAATGGTAAGTGTGCATCTATTCCTTGAGAGTTTCTAAATGCAAAGTGAGCTTGAGATACCGTTCTACCTGTCTTTGTACAAATGCCCTCACTAACTATATAACCACCAGTAACATTGCATGAAGGGCACTCTATGTCATTTTTCACGAAGTTTTGAAACGAAACATCTAGAGAGTGAGGACTTACATTGAAAAGTGACTCCAATTGAATTGCATCTAATTCTCGTTTATAAGTGTTTGAATAGGCAGTTATTGGCATATCTCATCTCTCAATCTGTTCGACTAAATCCATTTTTATCAACGATTAAGATACTACTTTCAAGATGAGCTGTCGTTCATTTTATTTTAGGTGATAGAAAGTCATCCATTAGTTTCATCGTGCGAAAGTAACTTCTACGCGGCACTTAGGATTAGTAAAATTACTAAATATATCTATTATGCATAACTCATTTTGGGGCACAAACGAGGTCAAAAGCTGGATTTAACCACGTCGCGAAATTATCGCTGCTATTGCTTAGTAAAGAATGATAATTTTGATATGTCGGCTGGGCCAATTCTTTTATAGAAAATAAAGAGGGAGCAGCCGTTGGTTTCCTCTTGGTCTGGTGTTGGCGAAGCACCACGACGTTAGTGGCCGCAGGCCATGAGTAAAATGAAACGCCTGATATTCAACCCGAGCGCGAGAGATTTTGCTTTTGACTTTAATCCTTAACAATCAAATTACAGACGTAAAAAAGCCCCGACTAATGTCGAGGCTTTTTCACACCATACTTAACGTATGTAAAGGATGGTACCCGAGGCCGGACTGCTCTTTATCGAAAGAATGGCACGCCTGATTTTCAACCAGAGCGCGAGGGATTTTGCTTTTGCCTTTAATCCTTAACAATAAAATCTAAATTGCAGACGTAAAAAAGCCCCAACTAATGTTGAGGCTTTTTTACACCACTCTCTATTACTAGAGATTATAATGGTACCCGAGGCCGGACTTGAACCGGCACGCTTATTCAGCGAGGGATTTTAAATCCCTTGTGTCTACCGATTCCACCACTCGGGCAAAGTGTTGTTTTAACCGTTACGTTACAGTAACCATTAAACGCAATTTTGTGGAGGCGCGACCCGGAGTCGAACCGAGATCGGCGGATTTGCAATCCGCAGCATAGCCATTCTGCCATCGCGCCATGCTACCAACTTCGAATCCATCGGATAAGATAAGAAATTGGAGCGACATATCGGGTTCGAACCGATGACCTATACCTTGGCAAGGTATCGCTCTACCAACTGAGCTAATGTCGCATTTTCAATCTTTATAAACGCTTTATTAAATCTGCAAGAAAGGTATCGTCTTCCAACCTATCCAACTGAGCTAATGTCACATTTTTTATCATTACAATCTAAGGACGTTTCCCCTGACTGCGGAATGGCATTCTACCGATTTGATCTGGATAGTCAATCAATAAAGTCAGGATTATTGCAACAAAATGACTGTTTGATGCATAAATCATCATTGTGGTGATTATTTGCTAATTTGAGACAATTTTTAACCAAACAATCACATTTAAGATAATCTCTTAAGGGTTTTCTTGAGCTCATCACACTTTTATATCAAACAAAATAAAAAAGCACCTCGATGAGGTGCTTTCATTCTAAACGCTATCAACAGTGTATAAACGACTTATTATAAGTTATACGTTAGGCAGTGATAATGTCGTTAATCCCAGCATTTTTTGCATAACACCAACAACCTGGCAGCTATAACCAAACTCGTTGTCGTACCATACATATAAAATGGCACGCTTACCTTCTGCAATCGTTGCTTGTGAATCAACAACACCAGCATAACGTGAACCCACTAAGTCACTCGATACAATTTCGGTAGAATCTGTATAGTCAATTTGATTTTGTAAACCAGACTGAAGTGCCACGTCTTTTAAGTATTCGTTTAACTCGTCACGATTCGTTTCAGCGTTTAAGTTAACGCTGATGATGGCCATTGACACATTTGGCGTTGGTACGCGAATCGCATTACCGGTTAACTTACCTGCTAATACTGGCAGTGCTTTAGCAACGGCTTTAGCCGCTCCCGTTTCAGTAATAACCATGTTTAACGGTGCACTACGGCCGCGGCGATCGGCACTGTGGTAATTATCAATTAAGTTTTGATCATTGGTATATGAATGAATAGTCTCAACATGACCATTTTCGATACCGTATTTATCGTTAACCGCTTTTAATACCGGTGTAATCGCATTAGTGGTACAACTTGCCGCCGATACAATCATGTCTTCGTCTAAAATATCGTTTTCATTAACGCCGTAAACCACGTTCTTGATTGCGCCTTTAGCAGGTGCTGTTAACAATACTTTAGTTGCACCAGGACTTTTTAAGTGTAAACCTAATCCATCTTCATCTTTCCAAATACCGGTATTATCAACGATTAACGCATTGCTAATGTCGTATTTAGTGTAATCAACTTGATCAGGTGAATTAGCATAAATGATTTGAATATAGGTACCGTTCGCGATGATGGCATTGTTTTCTTCATCAACTTCAACTGACCCATTAAAAGGTCCGTGCACTGAATCACGACGTAACAAGCTTGCACGTTTCTCAAGGTCACCTTTTTTACCACCACGTAATACAATGGCACGTAAACGCATTTTGTTGCTTTTACCCGTGCGCTCAATCAATAAACGAGCAAGTAAACGTCCAATACGACCAAAACCATAAAGTACTACATCACGTGCAGGTGTATCATCACCATGGTTAATGGCAGGCGCTAATTCTTTTGCCATGTAGGCTTCAATACCGCTTGCATCCTTGTTGTCACGCCAGTAGTTTATCGCTAATTTACCGATATCAACTCGACAATGCTTCACAGCCAATTTGCTTAGTGCTTCAACAAATGGGAAACTTTCGCGAAGGCGTAACTTTTCACCAACATGACGACGAACTAAACGGTGTGACTTAATGATTTCGATGGTTGATGCGTTTAACAATGGTTTGCCATAAACCATCACTTCAACGCCTTGGTTACGATACAACTTACCGAGCAATGGTTGCATTGCTTCAGCCATTTCGAAACGTTCTTGCCAGCTTTGTAGATGTTTATCTGCGCTCATGTAGGGATCCTTTATCTCACTTTTCCAGTTTTTTAACAGAAAGGTTTGAGTAACAAAAAGAAAAGACCAATAATTAAGTTTATTGTATGGGGCTCTGCCCTCTTGGTCGGCGACATTGTAATGAAATACAGCTCATTTCGCCAGTAACAAATTTTCGGTAAATATGTAATTTTATTAGACAATTTACCTCTTGGAGCTCAATTTGAGTCAAAATTTTGTATTAATTACATCATTTACCATTATTGGTGCATTTTTTGGCCTTTTTGGCTGCGATAATGACCGTAATAGCAACCTAATATGTAAAAATAATCCTGAACTTTGTAGCGATTTACATAAAGATAGTTGGTGTCGCTTCGAAAAAGCTGACCTCATTCGTCATCGCTACTTACTAAAACAACATTCCTCGCCTACAGGCAAAGAGCTGTATCAGCAACTTATTTACCTAGAAACATACAGCAAGTGCATCGAACTCGCCGCTGGTGTTCAGCATAAACTCAATACAGACAGAACACGCGACCGAGAACGTGCGTTTGCAGTGAGCACCCAAACGCTAGCAGAATTGCAAGAATCGACTCAACACAACAATGACCTCTATTTAGCGTATTACCGTTGGATACGTTTTAATGAGCAAGCGGGTCTTGAGATTGTTGAGCAAGCTTATCAACAAGGGCAACTTGACGATCCTGAAATCATTGGCCAATTGGCTTCTCATTATGTTCGCTTCGCACCAAATGATGCCAAAGCTCTTTATCTTCAATTATTAGGTACGACCGATGCTTCATTAATCAATCCAGATTGGTTTTTAGCCCTGGCGTCCATTTATAAACAGCAACAAGATCATGATAAAGAATACTTATTGACTCGGGCATATTTACTCATTAGTCAAAGCCAGGCAGATGAGACTCAATTATTGGCTATCATTAAAGGCGATAAACCATTGGCTCAAACTTTAGACAACCAAGCCAAAGATTTAGTTGCTGCTGTATTAAATGAACAATTTGCAAATAGCGTCAGTGAAAGGTTATTGAAATAGAGTCTGTTTGTACTTAAAAGTGCTCTTTAACCGTATGTATGGATAATAAGCCAACTTACAAAACCGTGCTTAAATTATCTTCAAAACGTGCTTAATGTAAAAAAAATACAAAATTATTGCCTTAATTCGCCTTATTCGGGTGATTTAGCTTGATTATTATGGCCAATTTGGTAATTTTACAACCAGGCGATTTACATGCCACCAAATTATTTTAACTTGAGGGATATGAGATGACTATCCGTGTAGCAATTAACGGCTATGGCCGTATCGGAAGAAATGTTCTACGTGCACTGTACGAAAGCGAAAAAGACTATCCAATCGAAATCGTTGCGTTAAACGATTTAGGCGATGCGTCAATTAATGCTCATTTAACTAAGTACGATACCGTACATGGTCGTTTCAACGCTAAAGTTGATCATGACGATGAAGCTATCTACGTTAATGGCGATAAAATTTTAACCTTCCAAGAACGTGACCCATCAAAGTTACCTTGGGCTGAGCTTAAAATTGATATCGTTTTCGAATGTACCGGTATTTTCACGTCTAAAGAATCTGTACAGCCACACCTTATCGCTGGCGCGAAGAAAGTGCTTATTTCTGCTCCAGGTAAGAATGTTGATGCCACTGTTGTTTACGGCGTAAACAACGAAGTATTAACGGCTGATATGACAGTGGTTTCAAATGCTTCTTGTACTACTAACTGTTTAGCGCCTATTGCTAAACCGTTAAATGATGAGTTGGGGATTGAGTCTGGTTTAATGACCACCATCCACTCTTACACGAATGACCAACGTTTATCTGATGTGTATCACACTGATTTACGTCGTGCTCGCGCTGCGGCAATGTCAATGATCCCAACTCAAACTGGTGCAGCTGCTGCAGTAGGTTTAGTGGTTCCTGAGCTTCAAGGCAAATTTGATGGTTTAGCGGTACGTGTACCAACCATTAACGTGTCTCTAGTTGACTTAACATTCTTAGCGTCTCGCGACACGACTGTTGAAGAAGTGAATGCCATCATTACTCGTGCTTCACAGCAGGCTCCAATGTCTGAAGTACTTGCGATTAATGTTGAGCCATTAGTGTCTATCGACTTTAACCATAATCCTTTCTCTTCAAATTTCGACGCAACACAAACTCGTGTTAATGGTCGTTTAGTGAAAGTGATGTCTTGGTATGATAACGAATGGGGTTTCAGTAACCGCATGTTAGACAACGCTGTTGCACTAATGAACGCGAAGTAATCTACCTTGTAGATTAAATTGTTAGTTTTAGATTAAGAGCCTCGCATTTATGCGGGGCTTTTTATTGCCTGTGAGAATGTGACTGTATCTTGTTGTATTCGTTAGGTGTCGTTTTGATCATCTCTTTATCGATGTTGCACTCGCAGTGATCATAAAGCAACCGAGTTGCCTATATAACGAAGCAACGAGGTACAAAAAAGCCGACTTGATGTCGGCTTTTTATTTAACACTTAAGCTTAATATGGTTTACGCATTGCCCTTCACTTTCATGTTTAACGATTTAGCAAAATCCAACATGCGTGTTAGAGGAATAAGCGCTTTAATGCGCAGTTCGTCATCGACAAAGATTTCGTGATTGGTTTTATCGCTATTGATCAATGACTGTTCAATGGCCTGTAAACCGTTCATCGCCATCCATGGGCAGTGGGCGCAGCTTTTACACGTTGCGCCGTTACCGCCGGTTGGCGCTTCGAGTAAGGTTTTACCTGGCGCCGCTTGTTGCATCTTATAAAAAATACCGCGGTCAGTGGCCACAATAAACGTATCATTAGCCATGGTTTGCGCAGCTTTAATCAACTGGCTGGTAGAGCCTACAGCATCGGCAAGCTCAACCACGCTGGCAGGTGATTCTGGGTGAACCAAAATAGCTGCTGTTGGGTGTTGTTTTTTTAGCTCTCGTAATGCTTTGGCTTGAAACTCGTCATGTACAATACATTCGCCCTGCCACAACAACATGTCTGCGCCAGTTTGCTTGTTAATGTATGAGCCTAAATGACGGTCTGGTGCCCAAATGATTTTTTTATCCTGGCTATCAAGATGCTCAACAATCTCTAACGCAATACTTGAGGTCACCACCCAATCTGCACGGGCTTTCACTGCCGCAGATGTGTTGGCGTAAACCACGACGGTATGATCGGGGTGAGCATCACAAAATGCATTGAATTCTTCGATAGGACAACCCAAATCTAACGAACAGGTTGCTTCAAGTGTTGGCATTAAAATGGTTTTTTCTGGACTTAAGATTTTGGCTGTTTCGCCCATAAACTTAACGCCAGCAACAATCAATTTTTTTGCTGGATGGTCACGGCCAAAACGCGCCATTTCTAGCGAGTCAGAGACACAGCCGCCCGTCTCTTCTGCTAAAGCTTGAATTTCAGGATCGGTATAATAATGGGCAACCAACACCGCATTTTGATCAATTAATAATTGCTTAATTCGTACTTTATATTGTGCTTTCTCAACGTCAGACAACACGGCAGGTTTTGGCGGAAACGGATATTCAATAGTTTCAATTTTAGGTGCCGACAGACTCATACAGGTTCCAATCTAGTGACAATATTCGAGTATTATACGAAAAAGAGCTTAAAAACAAAAGGACGCTTTAGCGTCCTTTTGGTTAAGTTAGTCTTTTTTAGACTATCGCATAGCGACTGCAGGATTAACGCATTGCTAAGAGCATTTCTTGAGGCTGCTCTAGGTAGTGTTTCCACAGATTACAGAAACGAGCAATAGTGCCACCGTCAATAACACGGTGGTCGCCAGACCAGCTCACTTGCATAATCTTACGCGCTTCAACTTCACCTTTAGCATTAAAGCGTGGCAATACCTGTAACTTACCTAATGCGACAATGGCCACTTCAGGTTTGTTAATAATTGGCGTAGCTACCGTACCACCTAATGCTCCTATATTAGAGATTGAAATCGTACCGTCTTTTAAATCTGCAGGCGATACTCGACCACTGCGCGCGGCGGTGGTTAAGCGAGTAATGTCGGCAGCAATATCTAAAATCGATTTGCTTTGCACATCTTTAATATTGGGGACTAATAAGCCTACTTTTGAATCAACGGCCATACCAATGTTATGACGTGATTTGTAGGTCAGCTCAGTGCAATCTGCATTGATTTGGCTGTTGAGTATCGGAAACTCAATCATGGCAAGTGACATGGCCTTCATAAAGAACGGCATCATGGTGAGTTTAACTTCATCGGTTGAGTAACGTTGTTTCATGCTTTCGCGTAGGGCAACTAACTCTGTTAAATCAAACTCTTCGCAATAAGTGAAATGTGGAATTGTCGATACTGACTCAACCATCATCTTCGCCATCACTGCTTTAACGCCTTTGATCGGTTCAACACGATCCGCGCCAGGTTGACTCATGATCGCGACATCTGTGGTACTAGCATTAGTTGATGCATGAGTAACAGAAGTAGCTGAAGACGAGAGAGCAGTAGACTTAACAACACCACCTTGTTGATGGCGTTCAATATCTTCTTTATAAACGCGGCCGTTTTTACCACTTCCGGCAACAAGTGCAATATTGATATCAAGTGAACGAGCCATACGGCGCACCGCAGGACTGGCTAGTGCTTTACCTTGCGCAACGGGTTCCCCAGTAACGGCAGCACTTTGACTTGTGGCCTGTTGAGCCACCTGTTGTGGCGCTGAGGTCATAGGCGCTTCTTCAGCTTCCACTTCGATAGCGAATAAAGGCGAATGCACTTTGGCTAACTGGCCTTTACGGTAATGCAATTTAACAATTTTCCCGGCTTTCATCGCGGGTATTTGCACTAACGCTTTATCGGTCATGACATCGGCAATCGGTTGGTCTTCGACCACGATATCGCCTTCTTCAACAAGCCAATCAACCAGTTCACACTCAACAATGCCTTCACCAATGTCGGGTAATAAAAAGTCTTCTACGTTTGAATGGCTAACAGCAGCAACGGCTGATCCGGCTTCAACGACTGGCATAACTTCTGCCGTTGGTGCCTGAGCGTGTTCTGCATCATCACTGTCCATTTCAACGGCATAGAGCGGTTGATGTACAATCGCAATGTCGCCTTTGGCGTAGTAAAGCTTAGTAATTTTTCCAGCATGGGGCGCTGGAATTTGCACTAGCGCTTTATCAGTCATCACATCGGCAATCGGTTGGTCTTCTGAGACGATGTCACCTTCGCTGACTAACCAATCCACTAATTCGCATTCCACTACACCTTCGCCGATGTCGGGTAAAATAAAATCTTTAATCATATCTTACTCCTAAAACGCTACTGTAGCCTTGATGGCTTCGAAGGTCTTCAATTCATCAGGCATGTATTCTTTTTCGTGAATTAACGGATACGGAGTATCTAAGCCACACACACGGCTGATTGGTGATTCAAGCGATAAGAAACATTCTTGTTGAATGGTTGCGGCTATTTCACCCGCAAATCCACCCGTTAATGGCGCTTCGTGGTTAATCAATAACCGGCCCGTTTTTGTCACGGATTTGGCAACAGTGTCAACATCCCAAGGTGCTAAGGTGCGTAAGTCGATAATTTCGCATGAAATACCTTCTTTTTCTGCACGTTCGCAGGCTTTTTCGACGATTTCCATCTGTGCGCCCCAAGCCAGTACAGTAATATCGCTGCCCTGCTTAACCACTTGTGCTTTGCCTAACTCGATGACGTAGTCACCGGCAGGTACTTCACCTACAGAGGCGCGATACAAGCGTTTAGGCTCAAAGAAAATCACTGGGTTTGGATCGCGAATTGCAGCCAATAGCAAACCTTTGGCTTGCTCTGGATTACGCGGAATAACCACTTTTAAGCCAGGCGTTTGGGTAAAATAGGCTTCTGGTGATTGTGAATGGTAATGACCACCTGCTATGCCGCCACCATAAGGCGTGCGAAACGTTAAGCCGCCGACATCAAATTGATTACCACTACGGTATCTAAATTTTGCTGATTCATTAACGATTTGATCGAATGCCGGGAAAATATAATCAGCGAACTGAATTTCAGCAACCGCAGTCATACCATATGACGCTAAGCCGTTAGCAAAACCCGCAATACCCTGCTCTGTGAGCGGAGTATTAAAACAGCGGTCGCGACCAAACTGTTCTTGCAAACCAGAGGTTGCACGGAAAACACCACCAAAGTGGCCTACATCTTCACCAAAAATCACCATGCGCTCGTCGGCAGTCATGGCAATTGATAACGCCTCATTGATGGCGTGTAACATATTCATTTGAGCCACGTTTAGAGTCTCCCTGCGCTTTTTGGATAGGCTTTCGGATACTTAGCAATGTGCTCTTTCAACTCTTTAAGCTGCTTCTTTAATGCAGGTGTTGGTTTATCAAGCACATCTTCGATGATTTCGTCTAGTCTCGGAACAGGCAGTTTCTCAGCGACTTTAACAGCGGCTAATACTTCTTCACGATAACGTTCAAATAATGTGGCTTCGTCAGCTTCAGTCGTCCAGCCTTTGTTAATCATCCACAATTTGAAACGCTTAACCGGATCATGTTGTTGCCATTTGGCTTCTTCTTCTTTTGAACGATAACCCGATGGATCATCTGATGAAGAATGCGCGCCTAAACGGTAGGTCATCGCCTCAATAAGCACGGGTGCATTATGTTCTAGTGCGTGGGCACGAGCTTGTTGCGTGGCTGCAAGTACCGCAAGCATGTCATTACCGTCCACACGAATAGTGTGCATACCGTAACCGACACCACGACTGGCAATACCGTTACCGGCAAATTGCTCTTCGGTAGGGGTCGAAATGGCATAACCATTGTTACGACAAAAGAAAATAACTGGTGCTTTCAATACTGCAGCCATGTTTAAGCCTGCGTGGAAATCACCTTCTGAAGCAGCGCCTTCACCAAAATAACAAATGGCGACATTGCGCTTGCCTTGTAATTTCATACCATAAGCCACACCTGTAGCCTGCGGGATTTGCGTTGCAAGCGGTGACGAAATGGTTTGGTAATTGAGCTCACGGCTGCCGTAATGGATCGGCATTTGACGCCCTTTACCTAAATCTTTTTCGTTACTGAACATTTGGTTCATAAATTGTTCAGTACTAAAACCGCGATAACGCAATGAGGCATGCTCACGGTATTGAGCCAAAATGACGTCGTCTTTATCAAGTGCTGCTGTGCTGCCGACAATAGAGGCTTCTTCACCGGTACAGGTCATATAAAAACTAATACGTCCTTGACGCTGCGCACCCAACATACGCTCGTCTAATACGCGTGTAAAAACACAAGTATCAAAGATTTTTTCGGCTAAAGTCTTGTCGATAACAGGCAATACCGCGTTTTCATACGTGGTGCCGTCGGCTTGCAAAATACGCAAAATGGGGATGTGCAATGACGCTTTGTCTAAGAAGCTGACACGGTGCACTGTTTCATTGGTCAGTGGTGCGTTGCTCATATTATGCTCTTGTTATTGTTGAGCCATGTTCAATATAAACATGGCTCTATTTATACTATGCGAGTAGACATTACGTTAACGTAAACTACCTATCAATACCTACTCTCGCTGTAAACGCATTTTACTCACGATTAACATGTATATATTGCTTTACGACTATGCCTAATCTATACAATCGTTTCATTTAATGCTGGCACTAAGCAAAGCACCGTTCGTTGACCAATAGGGACATTCGCATTAGGAAACACGATGGCTTCTTGCGGATGTTCTACTTTAACTTCAATACCGCCTTCGGTGGCCAACACTTCCCCCTGATTAAAGGCACTGAAGTTTTTGGCATCACCGGCAAAGCTAAACGCAAAGTCATCGAAATGTTTATTAATCGAGCGAGATACTTTGTACAAATTGACCTTGCTAGCGTCAAACTCAACTGGGGCTAACTGAGTTTCAGTAATCAACTTTTCAAGCATAGTATGAGTTTGAGCAAAGCGACTCATATCGTTTTGGCCAAATGGCATGACTTTACCTAATTCAACAGTAAAAGCATCTGCTTGAAATTGCTCTGACGAATAATAGCTGAACGTGGTTGTGGGCTCATGGTGGAACAACATCGTATCAACGCCACATGCCGCCAAAAACATAATTTGTTCACCGCTGAAAGCACGGCCTGGGCGGTATGGGTAAATAGCAAACTTCTCATGCTTTGAAGCACGGATTGCAGTATGTAAGTCGTAATGTATGCGTTGATTGTCACGATTGGCATTGAAAAAATCTGCCACATATTGCTCTAACGCTTTTGCACGATGACGTTCTGGGTGGGTTAAGCCCTCACCTTTTGAATGCGCGCCGCTGAATAACCGGTTCATGTTCTCGTCAATAAAACGGGTTTTATTGAGAATAGCAGCAGGATTACCGATTAAAAACATCACTCGTTGTTTTGCGATAATTCGCTGGGTCAGTAAATCTTTAATGAGTTGATTACAGATTTCAATCGGCGCGGTTTCATTGCCGTGCACAGCGCAAGACAACACAATATCTTTGCTGGCATGAGCTGGAGTAAATACAATCACTCCAGTATCTAATACATCAACACGAGTGTGCTGACCTAGCATAAAGTCATATGCTGCAGGTATTTGAGTGGGGTTGGCTAAGGTGTAAGCTAAAAAATCGTTATGTTTGGTTAGGTCAGATAACACGATCAACTCCTTGTATCATTATTATATGGCATCGTTAATGACATGTTACTTAATGGATTAACTTTTGTGCCTATTGGCGCGGATTCTATCATAGGAGAACGCGAGTTTAATGATGGCATATGTTAGATTTATTTATTAATCAAAGTTTGCTTGCAAAAACATAAAATATTCAACACAATTACAGCCATCTAGACTTCTATAATTTGTTTTAAGGGTATGTCATGGCGTTAGCAACATTTGGTGCAGGTTGTTTTTGGGGTGTTGAGTATTTCTTCCGTGAAATCGACGGTGTAAGCAATGCAACTTGTGGCTACATGGGTGGCAAAGACAGTGCTAACACCTATAAAGAAGTTAAAACAGGTTCTACTGGTCATGCTGAAGTGGTTCAAGTTGAGTTTGATCCAGAAGTCGTCAGTTACAACGACTTATTGGACACGTTTTGGAAAAACCACAACCCAACCATGCTCAACATGCAAGGCGGCGACATTGGTACGCAATATCGCAGCACGATTTTTTTCCATGATAAAGAGCAAAAAGCCCAAGCTGAAAGCTCGAAGTTGGCATTAGCACGTAGTGGTAAATGGGGACAGCGTCATATTGTGACTGAAATTGTACCAATACAAACATTCCACATTGCTGAGGAATATCATCAGAATTATTTAGAAAAAAATAATTTACCAACCTGTCACTTGGTTTATTAATCACAGTAACGTTCCAAGCCTAGCAAGACTTATTGCCGTTTCAAGCTGGTTAATGATCACCATTCCCCAGCTTGAACAATAATATTTACACAATAGATTAGCGCAATCGATTTCCTACCGTTAACTTCCCTTTACCCGCCGTTATAAATTCCATACAATCCCATGCAAATTGCTTAAGGCATGTTATCGGAGAACAAAATCATGAGTGAAGCTCGTCACGTTAACCTACTAATTTTAGGTTCTGGCCCTGCCGGCTATACCGCTGCTGTTTATGCTGCGCGTGCAAATTTAAATCCTGTGATGATCACAGGTATGCAGCAAGGTGGTCAATTAACCACGACTACTGAAGTTGAAAACTGGCCAGGCGATGCAGAAGACCTAACAGGTCCTGCATTAATGGAACGTATGCAAAAGCATGCTGAAAAGTTTGATACCGAAATTATTTTCGATCACATCAATGAAGTCACGTTAACAGAACGCCCTTTCCGTTTAAAAGGCGACAATGGCGAATTTACGTGTGATGCATTGATTATTGCTACTGGTGCCTCAGCTAAATATTTAGGTCTGCCATCTGAAGAAGCGTTTATGGGCCGCGGTGTTTCTGCCTGTGCAACCTGTGACGGTTTCTTCTATCGTAACCAAAAAGTGGCAGTGATTGGCGGCGGTAATACTGCTGTTGAAGAAGCGCTTTACTTAAGTAACATTGCCTCTGAAGTTCACTTAATTCACCGTCGTGACAGTTTCCGCTCAGAAAAAATTCTGATCAACCGTCTAATGGACAAAGTGGCTAATGGCAACATCATTTTACACCTAGACCAAACACTTGAAGAAGTGACGGGTAACGACATGGGTGTAACGGGTCTTAAAAAGAAGAGCACTAAAGACGGTTCTATTACCGATTTAGAGGTTGCTGGCGTATTCGTAGCCATTGGTCACAGCCCAAATACTGGTATTTTTGCTGGCCAGTTAGAAATGAACCACGGTTATTTACAGGTTAACAGTGGTCTTCAGGGTAATGCGACACAAACTAGCATCGAAGGTGTTTATGCTTGTGGCGACGTAATGGATCAACATTACCGTCAAGCAATCACCTCTGCAGGTACAGGTTGTATGGCTGCACTAGATGCTGAGCGTTACTTAGACGCGAAAAAATAATTTATTCGCTTACTCACTCGCCAAATAACGGGTATACAAACGAGTGAGATTTCGATGACAAAAAAGAGCAGATTTTCTGCTCTTTTTTTGTCTACAAAATATAGCTAATCACTCAATCCAACCATAAAATCTACACTCTTTTCTGATAAAACACCGCTTCAGTATCGCCTAATGGATCGCGATGAAGTCGTTTGTACTGAAATTGCATACCTAATTTTTTCATGATGGCGATAGACGCTAGATTATCTTCAACCGCTATCGCGCTCACATGTGTGACCTCATCAACCGTACTTACCGCTTGCATAACCGCGTTTGCCGCTTCTGTTGCGTAACCTTTTCCCCAACTGACATATTTAAAGCGCCAGCCTAGCTCAATGTTATGCGGCTGCGATTGAGTAAAAAAATGCATTGGCCTGACTAAAATCCACCCTAGGTATTGACCACTCAATTGATGTTTATCATTTTCGACGCAATCCAGTGCTTGAACTTTCCATAAGCCCCAGCCTTTTTGAGGATTTAAATATTGCGCCAATCTTGGGATCATCACCGTATCAATCTGATGTTGAGTGGATTTAATGCCGCCATTTAAAAAATGCATGACGCGCTCGTCTTGGTCTAGTTCAAAAAGTAATGCGTTGTCATCAAGTGTCATTAATGACAGGTGTAATCTAGCGGTGTTGGCTATTTGCATTGGCAGTTCCTATTAATACTGACACTTTAATCAAACTCAGCCTTTGACTGAAACACAAGTTTACACATTGATACAACAAACAAGAAACAATTCGATTAACATATAAGGTAGAAAATAGATTACTTGCAGCCTATTGGGGATAACACTGCAAAAACAAATCAATTAAAGGGAAGCATTGTGGCGACTAAAAAACAGATTATTTTACCCATTATCGTATTAGGAATAGGCATTGCTGGCCTGGTTGGGCTTTCTGCTTTAAAAAAGCCACCAGAAGAAAAACCAGAGGTAGATACTACCCCGTTAGTCTCTGTTGAAGTCATTAACTACCAGCCCATGACCTTTGATGTCAGCTCTTATGGCGTAGTCAATGCTAAATACATGACTGAAATTGTTGCCCAAGTCAGCGGCGAAATTATTTTTTTAGACCCTAACTTTGTTAAAGGCGGCTTTGTTAAAAAAGGCGAGATATTAGCAAAAGTTGACCCTAGTGATTATCAATCGAGTTTACTCGATGCTCAAGCTAGCATTGCCTCATCGCAAGCTTCGTTAGTGCAAGAGCGTGCCAATGCCGAAGTGGCGATCCGCGAATGGGCGGATATCACTAACAGAGAGCCAACAGACTTAAGTTTACGCAAACCGCAATTAGCCCAAGAACTGGCCAAATTAAAAAGTGCAGAAGCCAGTTTAAACCGCGCTAAACGCGATTTAGAACGAACTATTATTCGTGCACCATACGATGCCTTAATCGACGGACGTGAAATTGGCCTAGGTTCATTTGTCAGTAAAGGCACCCCTGTCGGCAAAGTATTAAATACCGACAAAGCTGAAATTCGTTTACCTATCGCCGACAAAGAAATGCAGTATTTAGCCGCTAAAGGCGTTAATGCCAATGTTAATCTGTCGGGTCAGTTTGCCGGCAGTAAACAAGTCTGGTCGGGTAAAATTGTCCGCAGCGAAGGTGTTGTCGATAACAAGAGTCGCATGACCTACCTAATAGCAGAAATAAATGACCCATACGGCTTAACCACGGGTAAAAATGAATTACGTTATGGCACCTATGTCACTGCACAAATTGAAGGCATACAAGTGGGTAATGTCGCAGTAGTGCCTCGCCACCTCGTAGTTAATGGTGCAGTCGCGATTATGGACGCTGATAGAAAGTTAAAATATAAACCCGTGACGGTCATCCGCCAGGATGGCGCGAATGTGGTGATCACCGACGGTTTAGAATCTGGAATGCAACTGATTACCTCAGCACTTGATTATCCTATCGATGGCATGAAAGTGGCGCTGCCAGAAGACCGCGTTCTGCAAAAAGAACCCGTAGCAGAAAAAGATGACACTGAACTTGCGATGGAAGAAGGTGAATAACAATCATGGCTGATACTCATAAAGGACTCATAGCCTGGTTTGCCCGCAACAGTGTGGCGGCGAACTTGCTAATGATCATCATATTGCTGGGCGGATTATTAACTGCCAGCACAATTAGAAAACAATTTTTTCCCGAAGTTGAAATCAACTGGATTGAATTTAGCGCCGTTTACCCTGGTACTGCCCCGCAAGAAGTAGAAGAAGGCATTACCATTAAGATTGAACAGGCACTTGAAAGCGTTCAAGGGTTAAAACGGGTAATTACCTACTCAAACCGCAATATAGCTCAAGGCTATTTTCAGGTTGAAGAGTCTTACGACCCATTAGTGGTGTTAGACGAAATTAAATCAGAAATCGATTCAATTTCAACCTTTCCAGCTGACATGGAACCGCCAAAAGTTGAACGAATTAAATTTCGTCAAGAAGTCATGTACTTAAGCTTGTATGGCGACATGTCTGAGCGCCAATTGAAAGATTTAGGCGATAAAGTTCATAACGAAATCATGCAACTGCCCAACGTGAATATCTCTGAATATTACGGTGGTTTAGGTTATGAAATCAGTATTGAAGTCAGTAAAGATAAGTTGCGCGAGTTTGGGCTCAGCTTTAATGATGTGGCTCAAGCGGTTCAAGGCTATTCGCGCAATATGTCTGCGGGGCAGATTAAAGCAGAAAACGGTTATATTAACTTGCGAGTTCAAAACCAAGCATATGTAGGTTACGAATTTGAAGAGTTGCCATTGTTAACGCTAGATGATGGTACCAAGCTGTCTTTAGGTGATATAGCCGTCGTCAATGACGGTTTTCAAGAAGGAATACAATACTCTAAATTTAACGGTAAAAACTCCGTTACCTTCTTTATCGGCGCAGCTAAAAACCAAAGTATTACTGACGTTGCCGACGTTATCCGTACTTATGTTGATAAAAAGCAAAAATCATTACCACAAGGTGTCACACTTGAACCTTGGGTTGACATGACATATTACCTCGATGGTCGTTTAGATCTCATGCTAGACAGTATGAAAAGTGGCGCCGTGCTGGTATTCCTCATGTTAGCGTTATTTTTACGAGTCCGTTTAGCCTTTTGGGTCATGATGGGGTTACCGGTATGTTTCTTAGGAACCCTACTGTTTATGCCAATGGCATTTATTGATGTCACGATTAACGTCATCAGTTTGTTCGCCTTTATCTTAGTGCTCGGTATTGTGGTCGACGACGCGATTGTCATGGGAGAAAGTGCTCATAGCGAATCTGAAGAGCACGGGCAAAGTGTTGAAAGTGTTATCCGCGGGGTGCAAAAAGTGGCTATGCCAGCCACCTTTGGTGTATTAACCACCATTGCCGCATTTTTACCTATTACCATGGGCGACGGTCCGTCATCGGCCTTCGGCCAAGCGATTGGCTTTGTGGTGATTTTATGTTTGTTATTCTCGCTTGTTGAATCAAAATTGATTTTACCCGCGCATTTGGCTCACATGAAAAAACCTAAGGTAGTCAAGGCTGGTTCAAAGAACCCTCTCGATTGGCTGCGTAACGGCGTGAATTTTATTCAAGGCAAAGTAGATCGTAATTTAACCAAATACATTGAAAACATTTATCGGCCATCGTTAGAAATAGCCATTAAATATCGCTACGCGGTAATTATGGTCTTTATCAGTTTAATTATGGTCTGTGCCGGGCTTTATGGCGGTGGTTTAGTGCGTTTTATTGGTCAGCCAAAAATTCCGCACGACTTCCCGCGCATTACAATCGAAATGAACGTTGATGCATCAGAAAAAGCCACCTTAGCGGCAGCATTGGCCATTGAAGAAACGCTGTATAAAGTGGATAAAAAAGTCGAAGACGAATACGGCCAACGAATGATTTCTGATATGCAGGTTGATCTTCGTAGCCAAACCAGCGCAGAAGTGATGACCAAACTGGTTGATCCTGAACTGCGTCCAATGGACACATTCGCGTTAGCTGAGTTATGGCGCCAGGCTATGCCGCTTATTCCTGGAGTGAAGTCTTTTACCATTCAAGACAGCTTAATGGGTGGTGGCCGTGAAGACGGTGACATTAGCTTTAGATTAGAAGGAAATAACGAAGCGCAACTTGTGGCAGCTTCATTAGCATTAAAACAAAAGCTTAACGGCCTAAAAGGCGTAAGCGATATTAACGACAGCCGTCAATCTAGCGCCAAAGAAGTCCAATTCCAGTTGAAACCGCTCGCGAGCGTGCTTGGGCTAACATTGGCCAATATTGCATCGCAAGTAGGTAACAGTTTTTACGGCTTAGAAGCGCAGCGTATTATCCGTAACGGCGAAGAAATCAAAGTAATGCTTCGCTACCCAGAAGAGCAACGTAACTCAATTGCGTTGGTCCAAGACGTGTTAATCAAAACTGCTGACGGTACTGAGTTGCCATTATCTGAAGTGGCTGACATTAAGGTGGTTCAAGGCGTAAACAGTATCCGACGTGAAAATGGTAGCCGAACCATTAACGTATGGGCCTCTGTAGACGCTGAACAAGCTGAACCTTTTAAACTGGCAAAAGATATCCGCGACAACTTTATCCCCGAACTGTTGGTAAAGTATCCGCAAGTGCGCAGTGAAGTGTCAGGAAATATTCAAGAACAGCTCGATAGTGCAGACACGCAAGTGCGCGACTTCATCTTATCGATGTTAGTGATTTACAGCTTATTGGCCATTCCGCTGCGCTCGTATATTCAACCGGTAATGATTATGTCAGTGATCCCGTTTGGTGTTATTGGTTCTGTTATGGGCCATATCATTTTGGGAATTGATTTGAGTGCCCTTTCAATGTTCGGGATTATTGCGGCTGCGGGGGTTGTGGTAAACGACTCATTAGTGATGGTCGATTATGTCAACAACTCGCGCAAAGCGGGTGTGCCGATGCGTTTAGCTGTGCTTAATGCTGGCTGTAAACGCTTTAGAGCCATTATGTTGACCTCATTAACGACCTTTATTGGTTTGGTGCCCATCATGGCTGAAACCAGCATGCAGGCGCAAATGGTTATTCCAATGGCGGTCTCATTAGCATTTGGGGTGTTATTTGCCACCGTAGTCACCCTGTGTTTAATTCCATGTTTATACATTGCCATTGAAGACACTAAAGCGTTAATGGCGCGTATTATCGGAATTTATTCACCGAGTTCAACTAACGCAACACTAGAAGAATCTCAACAAAATTAAGCCTTACTGTTTGTAGATTCATTAAGGGACCTTACTAAAAGGTCCCTTTTTTATCTCTACACATAAACACTGACGTTAGCGATAAATGACAACGATTAAATTAATCCCGATAATATCGAGTAACTGCATCATTTTATTGAAAATATGCTAATCTGATTATCATCGGTTGTAACCAAAGGACGCCAACATGAGCCAGCGCAGTATTCACTCGTTATTTAAGCCCACTTCAGTTGCCGTGATTGGTGCATCCAACGGGAATAAGCGCGCCGGAAAAGGCGTCATGAAAAACCTATTATCCAGTGGGTTCTCAGGACCGATAATGCCGGTTACGCCTAAATATACCGCGGTAATGGGGGTTTTAGCCTACCCCAATATTGAAGCATTGCCGATAAAGCCAGACTTAGCGATTATCTGCACCAATGCCCAAAAAGTGCCTAGCATTGTTGAACGCTTAGCCCAATTTGGCTGTAAAGTCGCCATCATTATGGCTTCTGGTATGGCTTCACAAACCGATGAACACGGCAATAATTTATTAACACTCACCAAACAATATGCCAAGCGCTACGGGATGCGTTTACTGGGACCAAACAGTTTAGGCATGATATTGCCATCGATTGGCTTAAATGCCAGTTTGGCACATGTTGGCGCCTTACCGGGTAAAATTGCCTTTGTGTCACAATCGGCGGCAATTTGCACCACGGTTTTAGATTGGGCTAATAATAAAGGCATTGGTTTTTCTTCATTTATTTCGCTCGGCGACGCCACTGACATCGACTTTGATGAGTTACTCGATTATTTAGGTCGCGACAGTAAAACCAGCGCGATTATGCTCTATATCGATTCAATCAATGAAAAACGTCATTTCTTATCCGCCGCTCGCGCAGCCTCGCGCAACAAACCCATTTTTGTGATTAAGTCTGGCCGCAGCCATGAAGGCGTTAAAGCAGCCATGCTGCATACTGGCGGTATTGGCGGTAACGATGCCGTCTATGAAGCCGCATTTCGCCGCGCGGGTATGTTAAGAGTAAACGACTTAATTGAACTGTTTGCGGCTGTTGAAAGCCTTGCCCACTCAACCTCATTAAAAGGTGAGCGTTTAGTCATTATGAGTAATGGCGGCGGCCCTGCTGTACTTGCTGCTGATGAGCTGATCATTAAAGGCGGCAAGTTAGCGCAATTATCAGAAGACACCATCAACGAGCTCAATAAAATTTTGCCCGACACCTGGTCAAGACAAAACCCTATCGACATGATTGGCGATGCTGACCACCAGCGTTATGCTAAAACATTAGATATTTTAATGAAAAGTAACGATGCAGATACCATTTTAGTGTTGCATTCACCGTCAATATTGTCTGAAAGCGTAGAGATTGCCAGCAGCCTAATCGATACCATTAGCCAACACCCTCATCGCCATAGAATGAATATTTTAACTAATTGGAGTGGTGAAGACTCCGCCTATCTTGGGCGTAAACGTTTTACTAAAGCAGGCATCCCAACTTACCGTACGCCAGAGGGTGCAGTGCGCGCCTTTATGCACATGGTTGAATATCGTCGTAACCAAAAACTGTTGCAAGAAGTGCCATTGTCAATTCCAGACAACATTCCGGCCGACCGTAATGCTGCCAAAACTCTATTACAACAAGCACTCGATCGCGGGCAAACCGTGGTTGAGACACATCAAGCCGTCGATATTTTAAAAGCCTATGGTTTAAACACCATTGATACCTGGTTTGTTAGCGATGTAGATGAAGCTGTGAATGTAGCCAATAAAGCCGGCTATCCAGTGGCATTAAAAGTCCAATCGCCTGATTTGCTGTATAAATCTGATGTACACGGTGTGGTATTGAATTTAACGTCCGATGAAGATGTCAGTCACGCAGCGCACTCCATCATCGACAGGGTTCATCAAATTAACCCTAATGCCAAGATAGATGGCTTAATCATTCAAAAAATGGCATTAACAGCAGGCGCTCAAGAAATTCGGGTGTCGGTCATAAACGATCCGGTATTTGGCCCCGCCATTTGTTTAGGTGAAGGCGGATCTGAATGGGACCCAACACGCGATGCTGCCGTTGCCCTACCACCACTTAATATGGCCCTAGCACGATATATGGTGATCCAAGCGCTTAAAACCAATAAGTTGCGCGACAGACATTTGCCATTAGGCCTTGATATGAACGCATTGTGTGTGATGCTCACTCAAATATCGCACTTAATTATTGATTGTCCTGAGATTGCCGAAATCGACATCAACCCAGTATTAGCGGCTGGCGAAAAAATTACCTTGTTAGACGTGAATATGCGCTTGCATGACAGCCCACAAGACAACATTGGTCGTCTAGCCATCATGCCTTATCCAAAAGAATTAGAGCAAACCTCAACGCTTAAAAACGGCTTAACCGTGATGCTTAGGCCAATATTGCCCGAAGATGAGCCTAAGCATTTAGAATTTGATAACTCACTTAGCGATGAAGACAGGTACAAACGTTACTTTGGGGTGCGTTCACGCATGACCCATGAAGAAATGGCTGTATTGACTCAAATCGATTATGCGCGCGAAATGGCCTTTATTGCCACTACCATGACAGCTGAGGATGAAGAGTTAACCTTAGGTGCAGTAAGAGCCTCTATCGACCCCGATAATACCGAAGCTGAGTTTGCCATGGCAGTGCGCAGTGATTATCAAGGCATTGGCTTAGGCAAGTTATTGTTAGAGAAGCTTATCTCTTACTATAAAAACAACAACACCTTGTATTTAACCGGTTTCACTATGTTCGAGAATCGCAATATGGCCAGCTTGGCTAAATCATTGGGGTTTACTGTGTCGTTTGATATGGAAGAGCACTTGATCAAAATGCACATGGATTTAGAAAACCAAGACAAGCAAGCGCTGTGATAAACCGTCGTATCGATAAAATGACAAAAATTAAAAGCAATAATAAATAGCAAGAGGCCATCAGTGTTATTGATGGCCTCGTTCGTTTAATCACCCTTTATCGCACGTTACGCAAATTTAACGCAATTACGACCAGAGGCTTTCGCTTTATAAAGTTGCTCGTCTGCACGGGCTAATAAGGTATCGACATCATCGCCGGTTTGCAGTGTAGCCACCCCTATCGACACCGTAATATGGCCTAAATTTTGTTTCTTTTCTTTGCCAATCGACAATTGTTTTAACGAAATACGCTCGCGGATTTTCTCGGCAACGTTGACCGCATCATGTAATTTGGCATTGGGTAACATCACTACAAACTCTTCACCGCCATAACGCGCCACCAAGTCATCACCTTTTACTGTTTGTTTCATCGCTAAAGCCACATAGGCTAGCACTTTGTCACCAATAAGATGACCAAACGTGTCGTTAAACAATTTGAAATGATCGATGTCTATCATCAACAAACTACACACGGTTTGCGTATCGGTAAATTTAGTCATTTGCTCCGAAGCAAACAGCTCATAAGCTCGGCGGTTATTCAGCGACGTCAGTTCATCTGTCATCGCCACCTTACTCAAATTATCCATCTCACTTTTGAGGTTAGCAATTTCATCTGACAACGACACCAAACTGGTTGACATATGACGATTACTGGCAATCACTTGTTCGACTTCTGCCGCAATACTCAACACAATGAGGTTCAGTTCGTCTGCGTCAGGCTTTGTTTGCAATTTAACGCCAAACTCACTGAGGTTAGTCGAAAAAGACTCCGTACCTTCACCCAGCTGTTGAATTTTATGCACCAAACTATTGATCAATATTTGGGTTTCTATTTGGACGTTTTCGATAATTTCAGGCGAACGCTCCTCAATGAAGCGATTGTATAATCCTAAATTAACTTCTGGAGTAAACTTAACATCATTGGCAATGAGCCCATCGATAGCACGTTTTAAATTAAGGTTGGACTCCGAAAAATAATCATACCAAATGGCATAGTTTTCCGGTGTCACTGGAATTGCCAACTCGGACATTTTAGGTAACGCTAAACGCAATATGTGCGAGGTTTGTTCTAGGTTTTGATTATTGTGCATCGAGAACGATACCTTATGATAAAAGCAATGTGTCAAAGGTTATCAGTATGTTATGTCATACTTATGAAGTAAACTCAATTGTTGTTGCTAATATTAAGCAAACTTTTAATGTTAAAATAAGTGTAAAAATAACCCTTTTGCAACAGCGCCACGTTTATAAACAGTGAGTCGTTTAATAATGGCACTCATGTCTATGTAAGCACACATTAATAAACCCGTTTAAACAAGACATCATTACAGCCCATATGTAACCTTTGCCATAACAGGGAATTGATTAATCATGAAAACAACAATACACATAAAACAATTGATATTTGGACTCAGCGTCTTGGCTGCCAGTACCTCTTTTACTGGCTACGCCATGCCAAAAGTAGAACAAGTGCAACAACAGCTCGTGATTCAAACCAGTGTAATGGACAATGACAATTATAAAACTCAAGCTAACACTAAGATGTACCCTGCCCCTAAAGAAAACATGATGCAGCATATATTAACCCTGCCAAAGCTTAACGATGAATCTCAATATTTGATCGAAATTCAAATTGGCCAGAATAAGCTAGTTGATTGTAATAAAATGCACCTAATGGGTGACATCCACACATTAACGCTCGAAGGCTGGGGATATCCTTACTACCAAGTTGACAGTATTATCCAAGGACCAAGTACAAAAATGATGTGTACAGAAGCTAAAAAGGCCCAATTCATCAGCCTTAACAACACCATAACTCAAGAGTATGACAGCCGTTTAGCCAAAGTATTTTATCTTCCTAAAGATGCGCAATTACGTTATCGCATTTGGCGCGCAGCCAGTGAATTTACATTTAGCGATTAATAATTTGCGAAATAAGCTATTGATAATAAGCGGCATGACTCTAATGCACTGCATTGATAAGGCTCATCGATATAGGATTTGATTTTTACAGAATTGAATTACAGAATGGAACTACAAAACTGGCTATAAAATGGAGCTACAGAATTAATCTACAAAACGGGCTATACAATTGAACTACAGAATTAATCTACTAAACGGGCTATACAAAGCTGATATAGAAAATAGATTAACAGAACGGGTATATTGCCTATCAACCTAAGAAGCATGTTTCAGAGCCTCTTCAGGTTGATTGGGGATAGGAAATGTAAAGCCTTGCTAACATTTTAGACACACCATTGATGCTCAAGCAGCAATCACTCTATCTTCAATGGCGCTGACAATTAGCACTTATGACTTTACTGAGATTAACTCGCGCTAATACCGTCTCACTCGCACAACTTGCATAATTTCAATTTCAAAGCCGGCAACCACTTCTTTTGACGGATAATAAATTAAATTGACCTTTTGCCCTTGCAAGCTCTTAAACCGTTTAGGACGCTTGTATTTGAAAGGAACATCACAATTTTCAATCATCAAGGTTTGCAATACCCAATCATTAGTATCACGTTGAGTATGAGAAATAACAGTCACGCCTTCAGTTTGCACTAAATTGGCGTGTTTCTTTAATAATGCTTCAGGAACGGGTTTCATGAATTCACCTTCTTAACTGCATCCAGAATATCTTGATATCGATAAGCACTAAAACGACCAAAGCCGGCTAATTGTTTAACCTTCATACGGCTAAACCTTGGCATCACCATACCTGCTAAAAACTTAGCCTGTGTTGCGATGGTCACAGTGGGTAACGATTTTGCTTGGGCCACTTGGTGAAGAGGCGCTAGCAGTGCAGCAACGTTGGCCGTATCTGGTAATGAAACCAACGCCTGTTTAGATAATACCGCAATTTCGCCTCGACAAACACTGCAATGGCCACATGTTTTGGGGGCTGCTTGATCATCAAAATATTGAGCTAATGCGGCACTTAAGCAAGTGTCGAGCTCAAAAAAATCCACCAGTTTACCAATACGGACAATTTCTTTATGCTCATTGCCGCTAAAGTATTGCGCTAATTGTTGCGTCAATTGCACTCTTTGCGATTCGCTACTCAAGGCATGTTGTTTAACACTGTACACCTGAGTGATTTTTTTGGTTTCAAGAATAATTAAATTCTGCTCGGCTAAATATTCTAGCGCGGCCACCACGCGTTGACGTTCACTACCATATTGCTGATACAAGCTGTCAAAATCCAATTGTCCCCAGATTTTTTTAAACTGAGTGTGCTCAAAGACTTTGTTTAAAAACACTTGGCGTTCAGTATTGAAGCGATTGAGTATTGCTTGCTTGTCTTCAACAAAGCGATATTTAAAGTCGGCAAAATAAGCAAAACTTGGCTTAATCACATCCATCAGCTCTAATTGCACAAATAACGTTTTAAGCGGCAACGTACGGATATTACAAGCGGTAGACAAGGATAACTCTTGCACTTCCCAACGACCTTGATCGGTCTCGCTGGCAATAATATCCAACAAATTAGCAATACTTTCAGGTTCTGGCGTGTCGCCATAGACGAAGTTTTCGACCGTATTTAAGCCATCAAGATTGGCCAAGGTAATGCAATGCGACACATTACCGTCTCGCCCTGCTCTGCCGATCTCTTGGCTGTAATTCTCAATCGATTTAGGTAAGTCATAATGCATCACAAAGCGAATGTCTGATTTGTCGATGCCCATGCCAAATGCAATGGTTGCGACAATGACTTGTATGCGATTATCCATAAATTGTTGCTGAATATCTTGGCGAGCATCTTGCTCCATACCCGCATGATATGCGCGAGCATTCACGCCTTCACTGATTAAATACTGCGCGACCTCTTCTGCCGTTTGCTGCAAGGTAACATACACAATGCCAGCGCCAGGGCTGCCATCAGCAGTAAAATGCTTAACATAGTGCGCAAGATGATTATTTTTATCTTGCTGGCTTACAGCAACAACGGATAAATCAAGATTCGGTCGGTAAAAACCCGTTTGAATAATATGGTGCGGCTCAAGCCCAAAACGCGAAGCCATATCGTGCTTCACTTGCTCTGTGGCGGTGGCGGTTAATAACAAGGTTTGTGGAATCGAGAATGCCTCACAAAACTGCGGAATTTTTAAATAATCTGGACGAAAGTTATGCCCCCATTCTGAAATACAATGCGCTTCATCAACCACTAATAAAGAAATTGCCACAGAGTGCAGAAATTGCCTAAAGCGTTCGTTCTTAAAACGTTCAACCGACACCATTAAAATCCGGGTGCGATTGTCGCGTATATCCCGCATGACTTGTTGGGTTTGCTCATAAGTTAAGCTTGAATCAATACTGGCGGCGGCAATGCCTTTGCTGGCTAAAAATGCCAGCTGATCTTTCATTAATGCCAGTAAAGGTGAAATAACTAAGGTTAGATTAGGCAACTGTTGTGCACAAAACTGATAACACAAAGACTTACCGGAACCTGTAGGAAAAATCGCTAGCGCTGAATGGCCCGATAAAATGGTTTCTATCGCAGCTTGTTGACCGGGTCTAAATTGATCGAAACCAAATTGTTGTTGCAGTAATTGGTGCAGATTTGCATCGTTTAACGTTGCTGTATCGCCAAGATGAATAGTGTCACTGGTTGACATAAATAATCCCTATGAGAGGTGATGAAACCCAAAACTGCATAGGGTTAACAAATAAAATAGTTAGCGTAAATTGAGACGACATCGTTGCTACTGCCGTATTTTTAATATCAGGCATCTCTGCTCATCCACACTTGGTATCATTTCGGGTCTTACTTTATGATACAGGTATTAGAGCATGGTGCTGGTATTACATTGTGTGGCTGCACTTTTATTGCATTCTGATTGCATTCTGATTGCGTTCTGATTGCGTTCTGATTGCATTCTGATTGCATTCTGGTTGCATTAGCCACTTGATAGCGGTTTGCCTTTATGGCGCCTGTTTACGGGCAATATATTGATTAATCAACTGCGTGAGCTTGTCTTCAAAACGCTCTTCCAGGGTATCGAGGCTTTGCTCAAACGATTGCACAAATTTAAGCGCTTTGTCGCGAGGTAAGACTTTGCCGGCAAGACTATATTGGATCTCAACTAATGATTTATCAAAACGAGGTGAAATAAACCACTGACAAACATCGGCATTGAGGTGAGTTAACGTGCGCTCAGCAAGCTGACAAAAGGTGTCGATATGATCAACGCCATCTGGCCCTAAACAACCAGGCTCAAGCCGAAAGAGTATGAGTAACTTTTGCGGGCTGTATTGCTGAGTACTTTTAAGCAAGTCTTCCATAATATCGTGACATAATCCTTAAACAAATGATGAGACAATTTACCCTATCCAACTTTTACACTGGTCGCTAAACGGTAGTACGTAAGCAAACTGTTTGAGTAAGCTAAAAAAATCGGCGGCTTTATATGATGCGATTAATCCCTGACAAAAGTAAAGCAGCAACACTCATAAGCCACGTTAACCGTTATTTAGCATCCCGTAAAAATCAATAATATGCAAATACCACATGGTATTTATTCATCACAAAGCGTTTGTGTTTGGCTTGCGGCAAGTGCATCCGTAAATGCACTAATGTAATGAGCAATGGGCGTTAAGGTCTCTTTTGCACGGCGATTACGACCGAGCAATGATGATTCGACAAATAAATCAAACCAAGCAGACAGCGCCGCACCATTTTGTGGTTCTTGCGCCGCCGTTAATGCCAATGATGCCACTTCCGCGGTGCCTAATTGAAAATCATGACTACCTTTGCGTAATGCATAAGTCGCTAGCGTTTCTGGGGCAAATGACAATACCGGCATTTGATGCAAATAAGGGCTTTTACGGAACATTTTAATCGCTTCACGCCAACTGCCGTCGAGCATCACTAATAATGGGGTTTTCATCTTACCGTTAGCTTGAAGTAGATTGTCTGGCAAAATTTGATTCACGATAGGCTGCTGGTTTTCAATATATTGTTGCGGGAACACTAAGTACGGTTGATAGCGCTCATCGGCTAACAACGCCAACATCTGTTGGTCGATATCAGTGCGTGTCCATAAAAAGGCATGGGTGTCAGGGATCAGATCGGCAATAAGACGGCCACTATTGGTCGGTTTTAACACCTCATCATTGTACATCAGCAGCATAAAACTCACTTGCGTTGCCAAATATTGACGATGCTCGCAGGTACAAAACAATTCACCCAACAAACATAATTCACAGCGAATAAGCTTTTTCCCCCGCGCACCAAAGGGCTTAGTCGACAATGATTTTCGATAAGCGTGCAAGCGATGAACCGCATGGAGTGGTGCTTTTGCTTTTGAATTAACAACAGGATTCATATAACGCTCTGATGTGAAAAAAATTTCACCACTCGTTAGAGTGGTGAAGGAAGTTGGATAAGCAACTGTGCTGTAGCGGAGATTATAGAATACGACGCAGTAAAAAGTCAGCTTTTAAACGACGGATACGATTCATAACCTTTTTTACCGGCTTAGGGTATTTGTGTAAGGTATCAATCTGGCTGTAGTGGAACAGTCGCTCAGTGTGCAACAAGATATGTTGCTGTTCAGCAATAAACGATTCTTTCCAACTGCCCGACTCATCATGCAATAACAGGCCATTTTCTAAATCTAATGCCCATGCTCTAGGATTAAGATTAGAGCCCGTAATCAGGTGTTTGCGGTTATCTGCACTGATGCCCTTTAAGTGAAAACTGTTAATGCCATCTTTCCACAAATGTATGTTTAACTGTCCATTTTCGATGGCCCATTGCTGACGTTTCGCAAATTTACGTAACGACTGCTCATACATGTATGGCAGAGCGCCAATGGTAGAAAAGTCTTGCTCAGGGGGAATATAAAAGTCATTAGCTGTTTTGTCGCCGACAACAATATCAATCTTTTTACCCTCGCGCAGATGCTTAGCTAACGCTCGGCTTAAAATTGCTGGCGGGTTAAAATAAGGCGTGCAAATAAACAATTGTTGTTTCGCGCTTTCAACCAACTTAATCACAGTGTCGTTAAGTAAATTGTTTTTGCGCCCTAGACCTAACAATGGGGTAACACGATTTCCCACTGTGGTGGTTTTGTATTGATAATGCGCTTGAGACAGTCGATGCTTAAAGCTCTTAATGTCTTGCTTTTCTGGGTTGCATTCGCTTTCTAATGGCTGGGTCAATACGCACACAGCAGAGTCGTTGACGATATCTTGCTTGATCATATCTCGCATGCTGCGCGCCAATTCAGCACATTCAATTAGGTGATAACGATCAAAACGGTATTTGTCTTTTTGCTGCAAATAAATATTATTGATACTCGCGCCACTGTATATCACCGCGTCGTCAATAATAAAGCCCTTAAGGTGTAACACCCCCATGAACTCGCGCGATTTTACAGGCACACCAATAATGTCAAAAGGATGAGATGCTTCGGCCATCAAATTGCGGTACATAATGTAATTACCACTGTCGCCTTTATGGCCAATTAAACCACGACGAGCACGATGGTAATCCACTAATACTTTGATGTCTAAATCTGGTTGGCGCGCTTTAGCGGCTAACAACGCATGCAACACTTCACGCCCGGCTTCATCGTCTTCAACGTATAAAGCTGCAATGTAAATTGAAGATGTTGCTGACGCAATTCTAGCTAATAATGCTTGTTTAAAATCTTGGGGGTTAAGTAACCAAGTTACAGCATCAGCTTTTAGCGCAATACCACCTAACTTATCCAGCAAGGCATCCTCCTTAAAATGAGTGCTCATCATAATGTGATGAGCAAAATAACAAACTTCACAGCCTATCGTTATGATTATGTGGGCGGTGATATTTCGATATCGTGTGTTTTAATCAACTAAAGCACTGGTGCTTTTTCTATGTGATATTGGTATCCGTTTTATCAAACCTGACACAACGTCTATCATAAGCTAAAGCGTGGTTTATTTTCAGGTTCATTGGGCTTAATAGAGAAGCAGCACAAGTAAAACATGTCTTTGACGCATAATTTAGCTGATAGAAATTACCGACTAACAAGGTGATGAGCAAGATGTTTCTTCCTTTAGGGCGGTTTTAATGGCTTTCTTTGGCTAAAATAAATACAACAGCGTTAAATAATTACCAATCTGCTGACTAACTGCACAGCGGTATCCACTTGCAACATGCCCTTTGTGATTCAAAATACGACATTTTAGCTAACGACACCCAAAGGTAAGCATAAATGGAATAGGTTTACGCATATTGCGGCAATATATTTAAGCTGTGGGTGCAATAGTCGTATCAGCGAATAATTTGTTACGCTAAAATACCTAAACTGTGTAAAGCATTGATCATAATTGCACATTGACTAAGTTGCACGTTAACAAAATTGTACCTTGACTAAATCGCACGTTAACTAAGTTGTAGGCCTATATGCATTTACCGTTTTTAACGGCGTTACCCCACAATAAACCACAGCAACATCGTGTTACGCGTTTATGGACTTTTTTTGCCAGTTTAACTGTTATGGCGGCTCATGTTGTGATGGCGCCAGTTGCCATTGCAGAAATAACGGTACCGCAAAGCTTCGTCACTGAAGTCCCATTGGCCTCTGATGAGTCAGCCCCAAAACCGGCAGCACAATACCTAGAGAGCATGTTGCAGTTACTTAAACCTGCCTACTCTCAACTTGGTATTAGCGTGTGGGACATGACGACCCAACAAGCAGTATTTACTTACAACAACCAATCATTAATGCAGCCCGCCAGTATCCAAAAATTACTCACGGCACTGGCAGCAACTAAACAATTAGGTCCTGGGTTTTACTATCAAACGCAATTGAGTACTTATGCCAGTTCCCCCCTCAATAAACAGCAAATTAACAATGGCGTATATCAGGGTGATATTTACATCGAGTTTAGTGGCGATCCAACATTAACGTATCAAGATTTACAGCAATTACTGACTTCACTCAAAAATTTGGGCATTCGAAAAATTGATGGCCAAGTGGTGTTAGTCAGCGATCAAGACAGCCAATTACAAGCACCAGGCTGGGTGTGGGACGATTTAGGCATTTGTTATGCTGCACCTATTTCACCGTTTATTATTGATAAGAATTGCGTTTATGGCCGTTTATCGACCACAGGCTACGACAAAACAGCCAGTATTAGTATGATGGGCAAACGCCCAATTAACATCACTAACGAAGCGTACTTTGTTAATCCGGTTGTTGCCAGCTCACAATACAAAGTCGCACCTGCTGGATCGGTATACACACAGGCCAATAGCCAACCGGCTTGCCAGCTTACACTGAGTCGCTTTGATAATAATCGTTACCACCTTAGCGGGTGTCACGTTGGTGCGAAATCACTGCCGCTAGCTATCGCCATTACTGAACCGGCGCTTTATGCCCAACACATCGTGGCCAAGCAACTTACCGCCTTAGGTATACAGCACAACGCACCGATAGCGTTGAGCCGCGCGCAACTCACACCGTCTGGCGGTCAGCGGCAATTAATTAGCAGTCATCACTCTGCCCCATTAACTGAATTGTTATCGACCATGCTATTAAAATCTGACAATTTAATTGCTGACAGTTTATTAAAAAAAGTGGGCGAAGCTTATTTTCAATCGCCAAGTGATTTTGCCCGCAGTAGTCAGGCCATGAAAGCCATTTTGTATTCGCTAGGGATTGATTTGGCCGATGCTAATTTAGCCGACGGCTCTGGGTTGTCACGGTATAATTTACTCAGTGCAGAGCAAGTATTAAGTGTATTAACCACGGTTTATCGCATGCCGGAATATCATTTTTTACTCGATACCCTGCCAGAGTCGGGCGTCAGTGGCACCTTGCGTTATAAACGCTACTTTAATAAATCACCGCTAAAAAATCATGTGTTTGCCAAAACAGGCAGCATGTTAGGGGTGGCCAATTTGGCCGGCAGAGTCAAAGCCAGCAATGGCCATGACTATTTGTTTGTGCTCATTGAAAACGGCTTGAGCCCACAAATTAAAAAACAACAAAAAGCGCCTTTTTCGGCCGTTTTTTTACAAACAATGTTAGATGTGCCCGTTAACTAATCGCCGTTAACACTCAGGCGTTGACACAATAAAACTCAATAATTTCAATCTAACACTGACAGATATAGACTGTTGCGATAACATTGCGGGCAGTGAGTAAACGTTAGTTGTAAATCGTGTGGAGATAATATGGATAAGCAAGTCAGTTCGCGTGGCACCAAAGAAAAAGCCCTTCGTCTCAATTTAGACGAAAAGAAATACGGCACTATTGTTGAAATTGGCGCAGGCCAAGAAGTAGCACGTAACTTCTTTGTCGCGGGTGCTGCAGCAGGAACGATCGCTAAAACCATGTCTGCCTACGATATGAAGTTCTCTGACGCGATTTACGGTGTCCAAGAAGATGGCCGTTATGTCAGTAAAGCCCGTGTACTTGCAATGATGGAACAAGAATTCGATCTTGTTGTCGATCGTGTTGGTGGGGTGCGTTCAAAGTCATCACGTTATTTTAGTTATGCCACTACGGTATCGGCTAAAAGTTTTAATCGCAAAAATGAATGTCATGCCTGGTGTGGTGTGCGAATTCAAATGTACCCAGGTGCAGAGCCATCTAACATCATTGTCCATGTGCGCATGTTTGACGATACTGCTGAAGCTCAGCAACAAGCGTTAGGCATTTTGGGGGTCAACCTCATTTATGCCAGTTACTACTACTTTGAAGACCCAAAAATGATTATCGACTCGTTAACCGATAACATGAAAGCCAATCGTATTGAAATTGATTGCATTGACTTTCAAGGTCCGTATTTTGAAGACGTCGATAACCAGGCTAAAAATATCCACCTTATTCGTAGCTGGAAAACCCGAGCAATTATGTTTAAAGCGGACGGCACTGTCGCGGTACCTGCCGATATGCTGTACAAAAAGAATGTGTTAACCATTCGAGGTTCATTTAAACCTGTTACCAACCTCAATGTGGATATGATCGAGCAAGGCTACAAAGCCTTTTCGACACAAGAAGGTGTCACTGATAAAAATACCGTATTAATTGCAGAAATATCGCTCAATGACCTACACGGTAAAGATGCCAACATGTCTGAAAAAGACATTATGGAACGCGTTAAATTACTTAATTTATTAGGTTATAACGTGATGATTTCGGATTACACCCGTTACTTCTCATTACGCGCTTATTTCCGTCAATATACACAATTACAAATTGGGATTGTGGTGGGTATTGTCAATATCAAACAAATTTTTGACGAAGAATATTACCGTGGTATGGAAGGCGGTATTCTTGAGGCTTTTGGTAAATTATTCCCTGATAACACCCGGTTGTTCGTTTATCCTGAACAAGATGAAAAAGGTGAAATCAATGATTTAAATACCCTCAGCGTGCCTAATAACTTACGTTACTTATTCCGTCATGTACTGGATAACGGCTTTATCACCAGTATTGAATCCAGTAATCCTGATTTGTTTAATATTTTTTCTCGTGAAATATTACAGCAAATCTGCCGTGGTCAAGGTGAATGGGTTGATGCCGTGCCTGAGGCTGTGGGTAAAGCGATTATGGAACAAAAGTTATTTGGTTACAGAGGCTAGTCAGCTCTATCCGTTAACAGGTTAACGATAAACGATGCGGTTATCTCAGTAATGGGGTAATCGCATCATTATTGTTAATATTCAAGCAACACCATGTAGGCAAAAAATCCTTTCTTACACTATAGTGATATCACTGTATTCAATCTCTGCTTAGCAGCCAACGTTCCAATATAAATGATTTCACTCAGCTTTATTGAAGCAATAAAATTACGAAGAATAGCAACCATACAAGGTAAACTGATTTAATCTCCTCCTTATGACTACACACTACTGACGACACGCTAGAATCAATACCCTAATTCGGATAAAACGTCCTTCTTGCGGTTTAGGTTATGTCGCTCATCACCGTTCATTGACACAGGAAATTACGATTGTTACAGATATTAGCTTTGTTAATGCTTGTATTAGGGATCGGATTATTAGTTTACAGCTTGCGAGCAGTAACTGACATTTGCCACAAAGACAATAGCCTAGGATGGCGAATACTGCGCTCACTCATTGTCTTTTTTATAATGGGTTATCTCGGCGTATTTTATTATTTGTGTGAGCATCATGAGATTGCGACGCCTGATATCATTTTTTGCGTGATCATGCTCTTTGGTGGTGGCTTTGTGGTATTGGTGACTCGCCTTAGCTTACTCAGCTTGCTAAAAGTAGAGAAGTTAGTCATTAGTGAGCGAAATATTGCTCTGCACGACAGTCTAACGGGCCTGCCGAATCGCAAATACCTGATGGACTCGTTAACCGAACAAGTCGCAAAAGGTAAACCATTTAGCTTATTATTAATTGATTTAAATCGCTTTAAACAAGTCAATGATGCATTGGGCCATTATTACGGCGACTTATTATTAATTGAGGTGGGTAAAAGTATCCAAGATCACCTGCCCCGTTCTGCGCAACTGTTCAGGTTAGGCGGTGATGAATTTGCGGTCATTGACACTCAAATCGACCCATCATTAATCGTTACCACCATAAACACTATCCACTTGGCACTCGAAAATGGCTTTTCAATTGAAACGTATGACTTACTTGTCGGGGCCAGTGTGGGGGTAAGCCATTATCCAAGCCAAGCTATAGAAATAGGTCAGCTACTGCAGCAAGCCGACATTGCCATGTACTCCAGTAAACATTTATCCGCTCCATTTTGTCTTTATGACCAAAGCCTTAATAGTAATGCGGTTGAAAAGGTCAACATCAGTGCTTTATTAAAGCAAGCCATTGAGTTACAAGAGTTTGAATTATGGTATCAACCAATTGTTAAAATGGATAATCAACAATTTTATGGTGTAGAAGCGTTGATAAGGTGGCCTCGGCCCGATGGCAGTTATTTTTGCCCTAGCCTATTTATCCCCATTGCTGAGCAAACTACGTTAATTAATCAGATTACCACCTGGGTTATGCTACAAGTGGCCAAGGACATGGTTTATTTTGAATCGCTGGGTTTAGCCTTATGTATTCACATTAATTTGTCCGCTAAAGATTTACACGACACTAAACTCGTGAATAAAGTCTCCACGCTAATCAAAAATAACCACACATCGCAAAAGGTGATGTTCGAAATCACAGAAAGTGCAATGATGATAGATGCAGAGCAAGCTAAGCAGACGATGAATTACATTGCCAGGTTAGGCGGTAAATTCAGTATTGATGATTTTGGGACTGGCTTTTCATCCCTTGAGATGTTGCGTGATTTGCCCATTCACCAAATTAAAATTGACCGCTCATTTATCAGCAATATCCATCATCAAGATGCCGATCTTGCGATTGTAAAATCGGTGATTTATTTGGCCAAGCATTTAGCATGTACCGTGGTTGCCGAAGGCATAGAACACCAAGACACCGCAGACTTAATCAAATCATTGGGATGCGATTTAGCCCAAGGCTATTTTTTTGGCAAACCTATGCCAAAAGACGTGATAGGGGAACAATTGATTCAACCTATCCGCTCATCGGCTCATTAACCCTTTCCCACCCTTTTTGAATAAGCTGTTATACGCAGTCACAAGCCAAAGCTAGCTCGGTTAATCAAAGTTCGCTCGGTTAGTTGAGTGCGTTAATCTGTAAATAATTATTTTTATCATTGCTAATGTAAATGCTAGTCATTTACAATCGCCAACCTAAAAACAAGGGGTCGGCATTGGCGTATCACGAAGACAATAAGCATTTTTTAACACTGTGGCTCATTGCTATGGTGGTTTTGCTGTCTGTCGCCTCATCGATTCATAGCATTACTCACATTGAAGACACGGCAAAACATCACAGTGTTCATTGCTCGTCGTTACATCAACTTCAAAATGTCATCACCTCAACGCCTTACATTGTACCTGTTATGGTGCAATCTTATGTGCGTCAACAATTCCAATTAATTTCATTTACCTCGCAGTTTACGCGTTTTTTTAATACACGCGCTCCACCGCAAACAGCCTCATAAATTATTTAATTTTATCGATTAGCTTAACCAATTGTGCGGCATGAATGCCTTGCATTTGTTATGGCTCAATGTCGTTTGCTGTTTGTCGGAGAGACAATGAAAACCTTATTAAAACCAAACCTTTATTCAATTGGGGCTTGCACCCTATTTTCTGTTAGCGTCAATGTTATGGCCGCTGAGTCTGAGTTAACACCAGCGTTAACTCAAGCTAAGCCAGTGGCACAAAGTACAGCCGAGATAGAACGGATCAGTATTCACTATCGCCAGGCATATCGAGGCAATGTAGCAAGTCAGGAACTTCCACAAGCGATAACCGTATTAGACAGCAGTTTGATTTCAGACACTGGTGTGACTCGGTTTCAAGAGTTATTGGATTTTTCATCCAGTATCGCCAGACAAAATGACGGTGGTGGATTATGGGACAGTTTTTCATTACGAGGATTTCCAGGAAATGAAAATATTCCCTCTGGATATTTAATCAATGGCTTTAATGGCGGCCGTGCATTCAGTGGCCACCGCGACTTGTCGAATGTTGAATACGTCGAAATACTAAAAGGCCCGGGGTCAGCACTTTATGGTCGTTCTGAACCGGGTGGCACCATCAACATCATTACAAAAAAACCACAATATGAAACCAGCGGTTTTCTTAAAGCATCGGCTGCCAGTGAAGATCAATATCGACTCGAAGGCGATTTCACCACGGGCTTAAGTGAAGACATCGCCTTTAGAATTAACGGTGCTTTGCAAGATTATGGCAGTTTTAGAGATGAAGTATTTAGCAATAAAAAGGTGGTTTCGCCATCTTTTCGTTGGCAAATAAATGACGACAGTTCGTTATTGTATGAAATGGAATACCTCAAACATGAGCAGTTATTTGATCGTGGTATCGTAGTTATCGACAACAATATCAATACCGTACCAAGGTCGCGTTATTTAGGCGACCCCAATGATGGTGCTACCGAGATTGAAGCACAAAGTCATCAGCTCACCTATGACAATCAACTCAATCAACAATGGTCTTTGTCAGCTGGCTACGGTTACCGTTATTCGACATTGAACGGCTTTTCTTCAGATGCGGAGTTAGCGCAAAGCCGCCAATCACTATATGACGACGGTGAAACCCTCACCCGCCAACATCGCTACCGTGATTATAACTCGGTCGATCATGCGGTGCGATTTGAGCTCAGCGGTAGCGTAATGACGGGAAACATTAATCATAATTTGTTAGTGGGCGTTGATGCCTACGATTATCAATTATACACCGGGCTTTATCGCTACCGTGGTAGTAAAGGTGATTATGCAATCAATATCTTTCAACCGGTGTACAGCAATATTCAACCTGATGTCAGTCCGTTGTATCAAAAGCAAGAGCAGCAACAAGCATGGGGCACTTACATTCAAGACCAAATGGATTTAACCGACAAATGGAAATTGCAGCTAGGCTTACGTTTTGATGCTTACGATCAACAAATTGACGATGCTGTCACCCAAATTGCCTCATCACAATCCGATCAGCGAGTCAGCCCTAAAATCGGTTTAGTGTACGTTTATTCTGATGAACTCAGTGTTTATTCCGTGTATTCCGAAGGCTATTTACCCGTATCGGGTACCGATTATGCTGGCAGTGCTTTTGCTCCAGAAGAAAGTACCTCTGTCGAAGCGGGGATAAAGTTTATGACTCAATGGCGTCAAGATATGCCATTAACGGGTACGGTGGCGATTTTTGATGCCAAGAAAAGTAATATTTTAACCGCGGATCCTGTCAACGTAGGCTTTTCGGCCACCTTAGGTGAAGCTAAAAGTACAGGCGTTGAGGTCGACCTTGATGCTGATTTAACTGATAATTTAACGGCTAAACTGTCTTACGCCTACCTGGATACCCGCACAGTTAATGAAGTGATTAACCCTGATTGGGGTGTGATGGTTAGTGCTGGTAGCAGATTAGTCAATGTCCCCAAACACACTGCCAGTGTGATAATTAAACAAGACTTATCCGTTTTTAATATTGATGGTAATGCCGGAATTAACTGGCGTTATGTCGATTCAAGACTTGGCGATGCTGTCGATCCTGAGTTTCAATTATCGGCTTACCAGTTAGTCGGGCTCTTTGTAAATAGCCGCCTTGATAACAATATCAATCTAGGCCTTGCCATCGAAAACCTATTTGACGAACATTACATCGCTAACAGTTACTCAGCATTATGGGCTGTACCAGGCGAACCGCGCAGTGTCAAAGTGAGTGTGTCTTATGAGTTCTAATCAGCAGGCTAATGCTATGGATGGCGCAATAAAAGCTAAACGGATCAGCAGTATTGATATGATGCGCGGCGCCGTTATGCTCATTATGTTATTAGATCACGTTCGTGAACGATTTTACCTGCACATGCAAGTAAGCGACCCGATGGATTTAAGCACCACGTCATGGGAATTGTTTGTGAGCCGCTTTGCTGCGCACTTCTGTGCACCAGTGTTTGTGTTTTTAACAGGCGTATCAGCCTGGCTTTATGCTAATCGAAACCCATTACAGCCACGCTCAGCACGGGAGTTTTTAATCAAACGTGGACTGTTTTTAATTGGGCTTGAAATACTGGTGATCAATATTTCTTGGATGGGCAACTACCATACCTTGTGGTTGCAGGTCATCTGGGTCATAGGTTTAAGCATGCTAACCTTAGCCGCGTTAATTAATTTACCGCGGCCAATCATGGCGCTGTTAGGATTTACGATAGTATTTGGTCATAATCTATTAACCCCAATTCAATTTATGCCAAATGAGTGGGGATATAGTGTCTGGACTATATTGCATGATCGCGGCTATTTAATTGCCGATGGCGCGTTAAAAGTCAAAATAAGTTATCCCGCACTGCCGTGGATGGGAGTCATTTTACTGGGTTATGCTGCCGGCCCTATATTTGCAAAATCATCACTCGCCAACAGCCGACAACGTAAATTGCTTCTGTTGGGGCTTGCTTGCTTAACTTTATTTATTATCTTACGAGGCGGCAATATTTATGGTGAAACCTTACCATGGCAATTGGGCTCCCATTTAGGTGAGTCATTAATGTCGATATTTAATTTAACTAAATATCCTCCTTCGTTAAGTTTTTTACTGATAACCCTAGGGGTGATGTTTATCGGTTTAGTGGGCTTTGAGCGCTTAAACAATCAGTTTGGCCAAGTACTGTCGACTTTTGGCTCTGTCCCCATGTTTTTCTATATTCTTCATTTGTATGTATTATTACTACTTTATGGGATCAGTAAATACGTGTTTGGCGCTAATCATGGTGAGCTGTTAGGCGTCGATAATATGGCTTGGGTTTGGCTGATAGCCCTAAGCTTAATCGTGCTTTTATATTATCCCGTAAAGCGATTTAGTGCCTATAAACAAGCCAGCAAGCAAGCATGGATTAAATATTTATAAGTAACATCAAGCCTCTGTGGTGTCAGAAAAAACTGGCACCACACGCTTTTCCTCTGTCCTTTTTACCTGCCGACATTCATTGACAAGCCTTTACCATGCATCCATATGTTTAATGACCTAGATCATACTTCTGCTACAAGTAATTCTTTAATCTAATTTGTATATAACTGTACTATTATTAAACAGTTTTTGGGTGCATTTATGTGTATTAGTAAAACCGATTAAACAGATAGATAAAAGTTGCTTTAATTTGTCATCACACTCAGTTAGCCTGAAAAAGTAATCCAATGATGCTTAACGTTTAAACTATTTTAGTGATAAAGGAACATCTCATGGAAAAAGCACAGCAATCGCTCGGTAAGTGCCCTGTCAATCATGGCGGTAATACCTCAGTATCAAATGATGTGATGGAATGGTGGCCAAAAGCACTTAACCTCGACATCCTTCATCAGCATGACAGCAAATCTGATCCTATGGATCCCAATTTCGATTATCGCGAAGCCTTCAAATCTTTAGACCTTGCAGCCGTTAAACAAGATCTCACTGCATTAATGACCGATAGCCAGGATTGGTGGCCCGCTGACTGGGGACATTATGGTGGATTGATGATCCGTATGGCTTGGCATTCTGCCGGCACCTACCGTATTGCTGACGGCCGTGGCGGCGCTGGCACAGGTAACCAACGTTTTGCTCCACTTAATAGCTGGCCAGATAATGGCAATTTAGATAAAGCGCGTCGTCTTTTATGGCCTATTAAAAAGAAATATGGCAACAAACTTTCATGGGCTGATTTAATCATTTTGGCCGGTACGGTTGCCTATGAATCAATGGGTTTAAAAACCTTTGGTTTTGCTGGTGGACGTGCAGATATTTGGCACCCAGAAAAAGACATTTACTGGGGCTCTGAAAAACAATGGTTAGCGCCAAGCGGTTCAGAACATAGCCGTTACTCTGGTGAACGAGACCTTGAAAATCCACTTGCAGCCGTGATGATGGGCTTGATTTACGTTAACCCTGAAGGCGTTGACGGTAACCCTGACCCAATTAAAACCGCACACGATATTCGCATTACCTTTGCCCGTATGGCAATGAATGACGAAGAAACCGTTGCCCTTACCGCAGGTGGACACACTGTAGGTAAGTCACACGGAAATGGCCGTGCAGAAAACTTAGGCCCCGATCCTGAAGGTGCTGAATTAGAAGATCAAGGCTTAGGTTGGTTAAACAAAACCAGCCGCGGTATTGGCCGAGACACAGTAACCAGTGGTATTGAAGGTGCATGGACCACTAACCCAACACAATGGGATAACGGCTACTTTGAGCTATTACTGAATTACGATTGGGAATTGACCAAAAGCCCAGCAGGAGCCTGGCAATGGAAAGCTATCGATCTTAAAGAAGAGCACAAGCCAGCAGACGTTGAAGACCCGTCAATTAAAGTCGAACCCATGATGACCGATGCGGACATGGCAATGAAAATGGATCCTGAATATCGTAAGATTTCTGAACGTTTTTATAAAGACCCGGCCTACTTCTCAGACGTCTTCGCCCGTGCTTGGTTTAAATTAACACACCGCGATTTAGGTCCTAAGAGCCGTTACCTTGGCCCCGATGTACCTGCTGAAGAGTTAATTTGGCAAGACCCGGTGCCACAAGTGGATTACCGTTTAACGGAGCCAGAAATCAGTGAGTTAAAAGCGAAAATTTTAGCCAGTGGTTTGTCGATTGCCGAGTTAGTGGCAACCGCATGGGACAGCGCACGTACTTTCCGTGGATCAGATTTCCGCGGCGGCGCAAATGGTGCCCGTATACAGCTTGCGCCTCAAAAAGATTGGCAAGGCAATGAGCCCGCAAGACTGCAAAAAGTGCTCAGTGCATTAACCACGATTAAAGCAGGATTAACCAAACCAGTAAGCATGGCTGACTTAATTGTACTGGGCGGCACAGCTGCGGTTGAACAAGCGGCTAAAGCTGCTGGCGTTAATATCACTGTGCCATTCACAGCAGGTCGTGGTGATTCAACCCAGGAGCAAACCGATGTTGAGTCATTTGAGGTGTTAGAGCCGCTTCACGATGCATATCGTAACTGGCAAAAGAAAGACTATGTTGTGCAACCAGAAGAAATGATGTTAGACCGCACTCAGCTTATGGGCTTAACCGCGCATGAGATGACAGTATTAGTAGGCGGTATGCGCGTGCTGGGCACTAACTACGACAACACTCAACACGGAGTATTTACTGACAACGTTGGCGTGCTTTCAAACGACTTTTTCGTGAACTTAATCGACATGTCAAACACTTGGAAACCTGTCGGCAGAAACGAGTATCAAATTGTTGAACGCAGCACAAATAAAGTGAAGTGGACCGCAACACGGGTTGACTTGGTCTTTGGTTCAAATTCAATTTTACGCGCTTACGCTGAAGTGTACGCCCAAGACGATGCAAAAGAGAAGTTTGTACAGGACTTCGTTAACACGTGGACAAAAGTGATGAATGCCGATCGATTTGATCTCGCATAACCCTCACTGTTAGACACAAAAAAAGCACTGATTATTCAGTGCTTTTTTATTTAAGCTTTAAAAATTACTGCCGTAATCTTAACCTACCCTGACCTCGCTAAATCAGCCTTAACCTTTTAAAGCCGAATCAATCATGGTTTGCGCCTGGGAAATAATACTCTCAAGATGCTGCTGGCTAATAAAGCTTTCGGCATAGATTTTAAATAGCGCTTCAGTGCCAGATGGACGAGCGGCAAACCAACCGTTTTCGGTGGTCACTTTAATCCCGCCTATCGCTGCATTATTACCCGGCGCATGGCTTAAAATCGCAGTAATGGTTTCACCCGCCAGCTCAGTATCGGTAAAACTCTGCGCGTTAAGTAATTCAAACTTGGCTTTTTTCTTAAGGCTTATTGGGCTATCGATACGAGTATAAAAACTTTCGCCAAATTGATCGGTTAGCTCTTTATAACGCTGCGCCGGTGTTTTACCGGTCACCGCTAATATTTCAGCGGCTAACAACGCTAAAATAAAGCCGTCTTTATCAGTACACCAAGTGCTGCCGTCACGTTTTAAAAACGCCGCGCCGGCACTTTCTTCACCGCCAAAGGCAATCGTGCTTTGGGCTAAACCATCAACAAACCATTTAAAGCCGACTGGCACTTCTAAACATTGACGGCCTAATGCAGCACAAACGCGATCTATCATTGCGCTAGAGACCAATGTTTTACCTACCGATAATGATTCAGACCATTGTGGACGATGAGTCATTAAATAATCTATCGCCACGGCTAAATAATGGTTCGGATTCATTAAGCCAAAACCTGGGCACACAATACCGTGACGGTCATAATCTGGGTCGTTACCGACGCACAAATCATAATCTTCGCTGTAGGCTAGCAAGCCTGCCATGGCATAAGGAGACGAGCAATCCATGCGGATTTTACCGTCTTTATCCAGCGGCATAAAACCAAAGGTAGGGTCGACTCTGTCATTAACCAAAGTAATATTAAGCCCATATTGCGCAGCAATGTGTTCCCAATAATAAATACCTGAGCCACCAAGGGGATCGACACCTAAACGAATATTGGCTTTTTTAATCGCATCCATGTCTATCACTTGTGCAAGCGACTCAACATACGGCGCGATAAAGTCTACCTCATCAATCCAGCCCGATTTTACTGCCACACCGTAATTGACTTTTTTAACACCAGACAATTGCTCTGCTAGATATTGGTTTGCTTTGGCTTCGATGATTTTAGTGATGTCACCTTCTGCAGGGCCGCCATGAGGCGGATTGTACTTAATACCGCCATCTTGCGGTGGGTTATGCGACGGAGTAATAATGAGTCCATCAACTAATGCTGCAGGCTTAGAAGCATTCGCGCGCACAATCGCTTGCGACACCACAGGGGTAGGCGTAAAACCATCGTCTTTTTGAATAAGCATTTTGACTTGATTTGCCGTTAATACTTCAACCACCGACATAAATGCAGCATAAGACAAAGCATGGGTATCAAAACCGACAATCATCGGCCCGGTTATGCCCGCTGACTGACGATAATCAACTACCGCTTGGGCAATCGCCCAAATGTGATTTTGGTTAAAACTGGCATTAAATGCACTACCGCGATGACCAGAAGTACCAAAAGTCACTTTTTGCTGTACGTCTTCCACATTGGGAATAATACGATAATAGTGACTCATCAATTTAGGGATATTCACTAAATCCGTTTGTAAAGCTTGCTGTCCTGCGCGTTGATGAATAGCCACAAGTGGTCTCCTACGAGTAAATTAACGGGTTATGACAAACTTAAATATATTCTGCAATGGTGCGGGCGTATTCACTGTCGCAACCTAAATGCTCTAATACCTCAATAAAGATGGCTTGCTTTTTGGCGGTATTATTATTGGTGGTTACCCAAAAGCCACTGGCACCAATTTCTTTAGGATTTGAAGACGGGCTCGACTCTAATAACGCTTGTTTTGAACGGGCAAAATACAAACGTCCTTTACCTTGAATATCGAGCACTTTAGTAAAGTCGCTACCCGTTGCAGCTTGTAAATTACCAAGCAACCACATGAAACGACCCACTGCCCCTTTTTGTTGGGATAATAAATGTTCATTAACGATAGATTTAAATTCAATACTGCTAACAATCGCGCCTTGCTCGTTTTCAAGTTCAGGTTCTACTTGAGCCGCAATAACTTTTTCAACCGCCGCTTTAGCCTGATTAAATAACTGACTACGTTGGCTCTGGGATTCGCTCACCGCTACAGGTTCAGTTTCAAGGCTCGGTTCGCTGATGGCCTCGGGTAAATCGACCACTACGGTTTCCACTGATAAATGCAATAAACGACGTAAAATATCCGAAGCGCTCTCGCCGATGCGTTCAGTCTTGCTGGCAATAAAGCGATAAAGTTCTTCATCAATTTCAATGTATTTCATCAGAGTCATCCTTATTCTTCTATTTGTCTTAGGCTCAACGTTACGTTAAATCTCGTTAAACACGCGATCGCCGATCAAATTTTTACGCAGCGATCAAAATATAGCTTCAGTGTAAGCCAAGCTTAACCTACTAATAAAGTAGCAAAATCATTTAATGGCGCATATTCGCTAAAATTTATTATTTCACGGGTAAAATTACAGCAATTATGGTTCAGACGGTCAGCAAAACTTGATTTGCTTAACCCATTGCCGCAAAATTCAGCCAAATTGATAGTTGTCACGAGTTTATCGCGTTATGCATTATATCTCTCAAGGTCAAGGTGAAGCCGTCCTGCTGATTCATGGATTATTTGGCAACCTTGATAACTTAAAAAACCTCGCTAGTGTATTACAACAAAACCATCAGGTTATTCGCGTTGATGTGCCTAATCATGGATTAAGCGAGCATTGGGACAACATGGATTACCCGTCTCTTGCCAATGCGATGGTGGATTTATTAGACCAATTGCAGATCTCTGCCGCACATGTTGTAGGCCATTCTATGGGCGGAAAAATAGCCATGGCCATGGCGTTATTACATCCAACGCGAGTAAAAAGTCTGGTGGTAGCCGATATTGCACCTGTGGCATACGAACCGCGTCATCAAACCGTGTTTGCAGCGTTAACCAGTCTAGTCTTTGACGAACATACCAGCCGTAAATCGGCATTGGCCCATTTGATCAGCTCAGGTATTGATGAAGCAACTTCTCAATTTCTATTGAAAAACCTGCAACGTACTGACACAGGTTTTGAATGGAAGATGAATCTTGATGGTCTAATTCATGGTTACCCGCGTATTATTGGTTGGGATTTGCCGATTAGCTCTGATGTGCATTTTGACAAGCCAACACTGTTTATACGCGGCGGCGAATCGAATTATGTTACTGCAGAACACCGTGATGAAATTGTCCGTCAATTTCCTCAAGTGACCGCAAAAACCTTAAATGGCACAGGTCATTGGCTACATGCACAAAAACCTGAGATTTTTAATCGTATCGTGGCTGAGTTTATTGAACAAAACCAAGGGTAAATTTTAATAATTTACTGTTTTGCACATACCCAATTCTGACACGATGTGATATATTCGCGCCCTCTTTTCGCCAGACATGACTAAAGCGAAGGTAGAAGTATGTTAAATCAGTACATGGATCAAATTGAAGCCGTTGGGCTGAACTTGTTTTTTGCGTCGATATTCTTTTTTATCGGCATGGCAATCCATGATGTGCTTAAACAAGGTGATGTCCCTAAATTTGGTCGATATATTGTTTGGGCAGTGTTATTTCTCGGCTGTGCCGGGTTTATTGCAAAAGGTATTATACAGATGACCTGGGAAGGCTCTGGGATCGGTTAAAATACAATGGCAAAAGAAACAACAGATAGAACGACTATTGACCTTTTTGCCAGTGAAACACGCCGAGGGCGTCCGAGAAGTAACCCACTTTCTCGGGAACAGCAATTAAAGATCAATAAGCGTAACCAAATTCAGCGTGATCGCGCTAACGGTTTAAAGCGAATAGAGTTAAAAGTGTCACAAGATTTGTATGATGCCTTGAACCAACAAGCTTTGAACAGTAACATCAGCCGTAGCCAGTTAATCGAATTTATTCTGCAACAGCAACTCGACAACTGAGACGTTTTTAGAACATCGCACAACGCGAACTAGATATTTAAAGGATAGACAATGGCAACTGTAGGTCTTTTTTTCGGTAGCGACACAGGTAACACCGAAGCTGTAGCCAAAATGATCCAGAAAAAACTGGGCAAAAGCATGCTCGATGTTAAAGACATCGCTAAGAGCACCAAAGAGCAAATCGCTGAATACGACTTGCTTATGTTTGGCATTCCAACTTGGTATTACGGCGAAGCGCAGTGCGATTGGGATGACTTTTTCCCTGAGCTTGAGCAAATCGACTTTACCGATAAATTAGTGGCTATTTTTGGTTGTGGTGACCAAGAAGACTATGCAGAATACTTCCTTGACGCAATGGGCATGATACGTGACATTGTTGAAGCTCGCGGTGGTATTATCATTGGTCACTGGCCATCTGAAAGCTATAATTTTGAAGCCTCTAAAGGCATGGCAGACGACAAGCACTTTGTAGGCTTAGGGATTGATGAAGACCGTCAACCTGAACTTACTGAAGAGCGTGTTGATGGCTGGGTTAAGCAAATTTATGAAGAAATGTGCTTAGCAGAATTAGCAGATTAATTCTGGCTTTACCCAACAAAAAAGCGGCATTTGCCGCTTTTTTACTATTCAAATTTTACATTGATGATGTACTTCACCTCTATTTATGACCACAACAGATCACACTCAACGCGTTAAACACTGGGACATCTTTTGCACCGTTGTCGACAACTATGGCGATATTGGAGTGACCTGGCGCTTAGCTAAGCAATTGGCGGCTGAATACCACATCCCGGTAAACTTATGGGTAGATGATTTACACAGTTTCTCACATATTCTACCGAACCTTAATCCTATACTTTGCCAACAAACGTTTAATAGTGTGAATATATTTCAATGGAATAACCCATTAGATATAGACTATCAGGCCGGCGAAGTCATTATTGAAGCCTTTGCCTGTGAATTACCTGAACAGGTAAAGTCGGTCATTGAACAATTACATAAACAACCGCAAAGCTCAGCGCCACACTGGTTAAACCTTGAATATTTAAGTGCCGAAAATTGGGTAGACGGTTGTCACGGTTTACCTTCAACACAACCAAGCGGTGTTAAAAAGTGGTTTTATTTCCCCGGTTTTAACCCAAAAACAGGCGGGCTAATTTGCGAGCAACACCTCTTTAAAGAGCGCGACCTATGGCAAGCCAACCCCAATACTAAAATGGGTCTCTTTGACCAACTAGGTCTGAGTGGCATTAATGTTGATGACACTGTTATTAGTGTGTTTAGTTATGAAAGCCCTGCATTAACCGCATTAATGGCCCAATGGCAAACATCAGCCAAACCAATACACGCGCTAATACCTAAAGGTCGCAGTTTAACCAGCTTAGCCTCATTTTTCCCCTGTGATGTTAATCATTTGATGCCCGGTCAGCAATTTAAGTTCGGTAATCTCACACTGCATATTTTACCCATGACCGACCAAACAGGCTTTGATCGCTTGCTGTGGAGCTGTGATTTTAATATTGTGCGCGGTGAAGATTCGTTTTTACGGGCACAATGGGCCGCAAAACCCTTTATTTGGCACATTTATCCCCAAGAAGATGATTATCATCTAGTAAAATTACAAGCTTTTATGAAGATTTACTGCGATAATCTTGCGGCAGAAATATCGACCGCTTGGTGTGAGGTGAATTTGGCCTTCAATCAAGGTGATCAAGATGCCGTAGTGAACTACTGGCAACAATTAAATTCTGTTATTTTGCCATTACAGCAACATGCGCTTAATTGGCCAAATAACGCATTAAATGATGCAGATCTTGCGAGTCGACTAGTTCAATTCGTTAAAAATAGCTAAGATACTGCTCTGTAAATATAAAAAGTCCATATATATAGGAAATAGTACAATGAAAACTGCTCATGAAATCCGTCCTGGTAACGTGATCATGTTAGATGGCAGCCCATGGGTTGTTCAGAAGACTGAGACAACTCGTTCTGGCCGTAACGCTGCAATCGTTAAGTTAAAATTAAAAAACGTATTGCTAGACTCTGGCACTGAACAAACCTTTAAAGGTGAAGACAAATTAGACGATATTATTTTAGAACGTCTTGATTGTACTTACTCATACTTCGCTGATCCTATGTATGTATTCATGGATGAAGAATACAACCAATACGACGTTGAAGCTGACAATCTAGGTGATGCTGCAGCATACATCGTTGATGGTATGGAAGATCAGTGCCAAGTGACTTTCTACAACGAGAAAGCCATTTCTGTTGAATTACCAGTTCACATCGTACGTGAAGTTATTTACACAGAGCCTTCAGCTCGTGGTGATACTTCAGGTAAAGTAATGAAGCCAGCTACCATCACTGGTGGCGGTACTATTACTGTTGCTGATTTTGTTAAAGTGGGCGACAAGATTGAAATTGACACTCGCACAGGCGAGTTCAAAAAGCGCGTTTAATCGCCAGTTAATTTGAGTTTCAGCTGAAATAGCCATAATTCAAGTAAACGCTCTAAAAGCCAGCATACGTGCTGGCTTTTTTGTCTCTACACATTACATAAACGCTAAAACTGACTCACCAAACAGAATAAAACACTAAAGCAAAGGCTTAATTACCCTCATAAATAGCATGAACGACTAATATTATTATTCAATTTGCTCGTTTGCCCCTTTCACAAAGTCAATAAATTCGTTATGGTTCGCTAACTTAAGCCGTATTTAGTTATTGAGAGCAGTATGCGACCCATTATCAAATCCAATAAACTTGACTCTGTTTGCTACGACATTCGTGGACCAGTGCACAAAGAAGCCCGCCGTTTAGAAGACGAAGGTCACCGTATCTTAAAATTAAATATTGGTAACCCGGCCCCGTTTGGATTTGAAGCCCCAGAAGAAATCGTGCGAGACGTAATTTTAAACCTGCCAAGTGCACAAGGTTATTGCGAATCCAAAGGCTTATTCTCAGCACGTAAAGCCATTGTGCAACATTACCAGGCACAAGGTATTTTTGGCGTGGATATAGAAGATATCTATATCGGTAATGGCGTGTCAGAGCTCATCGTGATGGCCATGCAAGGATTACTTAACACCGATGATGAAGTGCTTATCCCCTCTCCTGACTATCCGTTATGGACAGCTGCAGCAAACCTTGCTGGCGGCAAAGCGGTTCATTATCGTTGTGATGAAGAAGCCGATTGGTTTCCGGATTTAAATGACATTAAAAGTAAAATCAGCAGCCGCACGCGCGCCATTGTGTTAATTAATCCTAATAACCCAACCGGCGCAGTGTATAGCGAAGAGTTGCTGTTACAGGTCATCGAGTTATGTCGCCAGCACGACCTAATATTATTTGCCGATGAAATCTACGACAAGATTTTATACGACGAAGCAAAACACATTCCTGCTGCACGTTTGTCTGACGATATTTTAACCATCACCTTTAATGGCCTATCAAAAGCCTATCGTGCTGCTGGCTTCCGTGTGGGCTGGATGATGTTATCAGGCAATTTAAAAGCCGCCAAAAGTTACATTGAAGGCTTAGAAATGCTCGCCTCAATGCGTTTGTGTGCCAACGTGCCCAATCAACACGCGATACAAACTGCACTGGGTGGTTATCAGTCTATTAATGAGTTGATACTCCCCAACGGCCGCTTAACCATTCAACGAGATGCGGTATACGAGTTACTCAATCAAATTCCTGGCGTGAGTTGTAAAAAACCCAAAGGCGCCCTGTATGCCTTTCCTAAATTAGACATGAAAAAGTTTAATTTACGTGATGATGAACGCCTAGTGCTCGATTTATTGAAAACCAAAAAAATCCTCTTAGTGCAAGGTACCGCCTTTAATTGGCCCGAACCCGATCACTTACGCGTGGTCTTTTTGCCGCACAAAGCCGACTTAACCAAAGCGTTAAATGAGTTTGGCGACTTTTTAGAAGATTACCGTCAATAACGTCTGTGAAGACTGGCGACAACTAAAACACTAAGCGACTGAACAGTCGCTTTTTTTTATCCTCTAGCTCAGGTAAGCTGAGATGTGAATTACAGATTATGCATTTAATGTAAGGATTATCATGAGTCATCTTTTTGCCCACTTAGCCCGCATGAAACTTATCCAACGTTGGCCATTAATGTACAACGTTCGCCGCGAAAACGTCCAAGAACATTCATTACAAGTGGCCATGGTTGCACACGCATTAGTGATTATTAGTAATAAAAAATTCGCCACCGATTTAGACCCTAATCAAGCCGCGACCATTGCGATTTATCATGACGCCAGCGAAATATTAACGGGTGACTTACCCACTCCCGTTAAATACTTTAATAAAGAAATCGAAGCCGAATATAAAAAAATTGAAGCCATTGCCGAACAGCGTATGCTTGAAATGGTACCCGATGAATTTAAAGAGGATTATCGTAGCTTATTTATCAGCGAAGCCGCGGATCCGCAATACAAAGCGATTGTGAAAGCCGCTGACACGCTATGCGCCTATTTGAAATGTTTAGAAGAACAAAAAGCCGGTAACAGTGAATTTAACAGCGCACGTAAGCGTTTAGAACAAAACTTAGATGACAATCCCAACCCTGCGGTGCGCTATTTTAGAGACTGTTTTATTCCAAGTTTTACCCTGAATTTAGATGAAATTAACCAAATGCTGTAAGGATAGTTATGCCCGATACCACAGAGCAGCAAGACAATATTTGGCACCAACGCCTACTCGGTGAAGATAAACAACGCCGTAATGATCATCGCAGCCCGTTTCAGCGCGATCGCGCCCGCATTTTACACTCAGCTGCCTTTAGACGTTTACAGGCAAAAACCCAAGTACTGGGTGTTGGCATGAACGACTTTTATCGCACTCGGTTAACCCATTCGTTAGAAGTATCGCAAATTGGTACCGGCATTACCGCACAATTACGCCGTAAATACCCCGAGTTTAAATACTTACTTAACTCGATGAGCTTAATCGAATCGGTTTGCCTGGCTCACGATATCGGTCATCCGCCTTTTGGTCATGGTGGTGAAGTGGCGCTCAACTACATGATGCGACATCATGGTGGTTTTGAAGGTAATGGCCAAACCTTTCGAATTCTGTCACGCCTAGAACCTTATACTCCGTCATGGGGGATGAACCTCACGCGGCGCACCTTGCTTGGGATCATGAAATACCCAGCCATGCATTCGCAATTGTTTATCGATCAACATAAGCCAGACATTGCCAATCATCGTCAATTGAAACCATCAGATTGGCCGCCGGTTAAAGGCTTATTTGATGACGACAAACCCATTATCGATTGGGTGTTATCAGCGTTAAGCGACAACGATCGCCAACTGTTTATCAGCAGTGAGCAAAGCCAGGTCAATGCCCATTACCCTCACCTTAAAACGCTTTTTAAATCATTAGATTGCTCGATTATGGAGCTGGCTGATGACATTGCTTATGCTGTGCATGATCTAGAAGATGCGATAGTGATGGGTATTGTCAATCAGCGCCAGTGGCAACATGATGTGGTTGATCAATTACAACATATCAACGATGAGTGGTTAACATCAGAAATCGCCAGCATTGGCGAAAAGTTATTTTCCCATGAACATCATTTACGCAAAGATGCCATAGGGACTTTAGTTAACGGCTTTGTCACTGCGATTAGCATCGATACCAACAACAGCTTTGAAGCCGACTTATTAAAATACAACGCACAGCTGCAGCCAGATTTTGCCAGTACCTTACATGTACTCAAACAGTTGGTGTTTAAATATGTGATTCGTAAACCTGAAATTCAAATGCTTGAATACAAAGGCCAGCAAATCATTATGGAATTGTTTGAAGCCTTTGCATCAGATCCTGAGCGATTACTACCGCTTAACACCCGTGAGCGTTGGTTAGCCGCAAATGCTGAAAACAGTAACCCCATGCGCGTGATTGCCGATTATATTTCAGGGATGACCGATGGGTTTGCTGGCAGATTGCATCAACAATTGTTTGGTTCTAAAACAGCGGGGATTTTAGAATTAAGCAGCGAGCAATAATCATATTGCCTAGAAAAGAAAAAAGCGCTTGGTTATTTATAAACATAAAAACCAAGCGCTAGCGGGTTAAATAAAGGGGAACTAACCCAAACGACACACGACACTTCACTTTTACATACAACAACTGTTTACATACAAAACGATTAATCTACTACTCAATTTTTACGCAACGCATCGCTCTCACGTTCACGCTGGTTGCATAAACGCATTAATCTGTTCAAGCGTTAATAAAGGCGTTGCGCCAGCAGACTGCGCCACCATTGCGCCAACGGCACAAGCAAAGTTAATCGCATATTGCGGGTTATTGTCACTGCACAATTGATACAATAACGACCCTAAAAACGAGTCACCGGCACCCACGGTATCAACCACATTGACCAGGTAACCAGAGTTGTAAAACTTCTGCCCTTTTACACTTAATAACGCGCCATGACTGCCTTTCGTTACACACAAATACTCAGTGTGTGTTTGCGCAGCAATGTAATCGACATTTTGCTCTAATGAATTAAACGGTGAACCCATTGCTTTGGCAATTTCGTAGAGTTCATCATCATTTAATTTAATGAAATCAGCTTTATTCATCAATTCAACTATGCTGTCGATATCGTAATGCGGCGCACGCAGATTAACGTCAAACACCGTAAAATGAGCCGCGTTCACTAACTCAGTTAATGTGGCTAATGACACCGGGCTGCGGCCAATTAAGCTGCCAAATACCAATACATCAGCTTGCTTAACCTGGTTAATAATCGTGTCGGTTAACGCCACATTGTCCCAGGCGGTATCAGCCACGATTTCATATGACGCAGAGCCATTTTTGTCTAACGTCACCTCAACGGTACTGGTGCTTTTAAGCGGATTAATCGCAATACAATCGCGGTTAACGCCACGTTCATCAATAAATGCTAACAACTCATGGCCTAATTGATCATCACCTACGGCGCTGATCATTGAGCCTTTAATGCCTAAAGCATTGAGCCTGACGCACACATTTAACGGCGCGCCGCCAACTCGTTTACCGTCAGGAAAACAGTCCCACAAGACTTCACCAAAACAACTGATATTAATATCCGCTTTGGCTTTATGATTCACTAATACACTGTTCATCATGCTTAACCTTTTGCTTGTAATCTTGCTTGCATAATCGCTTTGATATTACTTTTTTCGCCATACAAGTCAGCAATGGCGTTACGGTAGTCTTTACAAAAAACTGCTTGATTGTTTAAGTCGCCAAATAAATCGGTTAACTGTAAAAAAGCTAATGGATCTTGACTCGTTTTACTGGCGAACGAATGTAATTTAGCGGCCATTTGATCGTTAATATCCAGCGCTTCACCTTGTTGGTTAACCTGTTTATCGCTGTATAAGCACCAGGCAGCAATCACCAAACAGGCTAAAGAGGTATCGCGATTTAAGGCTATGTTTTCATTAATCGATGCAATGATAAATTTCGGTAATTTTGCTGAGCTTTCTAAACAAATACGCGCCAGGCTGTCTTTGATGTTCGGGTTAGCAAAGCGCTCAATTAAGGTATCTTTGTATTGGGTTAAATCGATACCCTCTAACTGATCAATTAATGGCGTGACTTCATCGTCCATAAAACGGCGTAAATAGGTGGCAAATAATGGGTCGGTAACGGCCTCATCAATCGTGGCAAAACCATGAATAGAACCGAGTAAACCTAATACAGAATGGCCGGCATTGAGTAAACGGATTTTCATTTTCTCAAATGGGGTAACATCGCTCACAAATTGTGCGCCAACATTATCTAATGCAGGGCGACCATCACTAAAGTTATCTTCAATGACCCATTGAGTAAACGCTTCACAGGTGATTGGCCATTCATCATTAATGTGTAATGTATTGGCGACATGTTCAATATCTGCTTTTGTGGTGACAGGCGTAATACGGTCAACCATTGCATTAGGGAACGCAACATTTGCCGCTATCCATTGCCCTAACTCAGCATCAATTTTACTCACAAATGCTAATAACATTTTACGGGTCATGTCACCGTTATGTTGAATATTGTCGCAAGACTGAATGGTAAAAGGCTTCATGCCATTGGCTTTACGTTGCATTAATGCAGCAGTGATATACCCAAAAGCGGTGATAGGGTCATGCAGATTAGCCATATCATGGATAATCTCAGGGTTCGCAAAGTCAAACTCACCCGTTGCGGGGTTAAAGTTGTAACCGCCTTCAGTTATGGTCAGAGAGACAATTTTGGTTTGTGGGTTAACTAACTTATCAATCACCTGTTGCTTGTTTTCTGGCGCAAACAGAAAATCAATCATTGAACCAATCACTTGATGATCTATCTGACCATTAGGGTGACGCACCGTTAAACTGTATAAGTAATCTTGCTTAACCAATACATCACGCAATCCACGGTTGGCTTCTAATAAACCCACACCACAAATGGCCCACGACTCTGAGCCAGGTGTTTTGAGTAATTCATTAACATACATAGCCTGGTGAGCGCGATGAAAACCACCGACACCAATATGCACAATGCCTGCCGTTAACTGACTGCGATCGTATTTCGGCACATCAACATCAGCAGATAAAGTGGATAACGATTGTTGATTTAATGGGTTAAGTTTAACGTTTGATTGTTGAGTGTGCTGCATACTCATGCCTCGTAAAATATAATAATCGGTTCTGTGTTAGCTCAGTAACACGCCAGACCCAAAGCAATCTTTATCATTAATATGACCATTAATATGACCATTGCTTTGAGTCACTCATTGGGTTTTATGAATTTAACTTTTTGTGACGTTTTAATGCAAAGTATGAACAACTAAAATAAATCACCGTACAAACAAAACACACGGTTTCGAATAACGATTTATTGTCTGCGTATATATCCATCGTTGGGCTATAAAACATCACATTCACGGCAAGTGCGGTAATAACCACTAACGAGATAAAGGCAAAACCATTTAATAGCTTGGTAAACTTACTTACATCTTCGATTGTTTCTTTATCATCTTGTGCCATTGCGTCTTGATATTCTGCAATTTGTTGCTGTTCTTTTTCATCAGCAATAATAGCGTCGCTATAATCTAAATCAGCACCGTATTTTTTGGCTAATACGGTGTAAATAATGATGGTGAATATCCAGGTAGGAATAAACAAATAGTAGAATGAAATCACATCTAAACTGTTTAAACCAAAGCCAAAGATTAATGCTAACGCCCAGGTGGCAATGGCTGGTGTGCTTTTAGACAGGTTTTGATATTTAGCCCAATAGCGAGTTAAGCCGATTTTAGGAAATAACACATGCTCAGCAAATACAATTCCGCCCACAGGCACCACTAATAAACCGGCATACGTCAGTAATGGCAGCATTTGGGTAAATACAAATGGGAAACAGGCAATCACAACCGTGACCATTCCCACAATCGCAGTGGTTCGTTCACGCGATTGATTAACAAAAATAGATTGTGCAGCAAGACCAGCACGATACAAGTTAGCGTTTGCTGTCGTCCATCCTGCAATGATAATAATCACAAAACCAGAAAAGCCTAAAGCATGATAAGCCACGTCACCAGGATCAAGCTGTGTGATGGTGGTTTTTAACAATACCGCAGTACCCGCGCCCATAATACCGGCCGAGATCCAGGCAATATAATGGCCAAAGAACATACCCACACCAGAAAACAAACCATAACTTTTACGCTTAGCAAAACGAAAAATAGCCATGTCGATTAAACCAAAATGGGTAATAGAGTTGGCAGCCCAGGCAAATCCAATCACTTCAAGTAAACCAATGCCAGGCTCGCCTTTATCGTTTAAGCCCGTCCAGATTGAACTGTCGCCAATGGTCATAAAGTCTTGCCAGCCACCTAACGTCGTAGTGCCTATCACATGGTTTGATAACGCAGGGAATAAACTGAATGAACCGGCAATAAAGATAACAAATAACCAGGGAGCGCAGATTTTAGAAAAGTCAGCAACGGTTGAAAAACCATACATGGCCACTACCACAACGATTGAACCAACGGCCAATACAATCATCACAAACCATAAACTGCTGGGATACCAATTCAACTGCGCGGGAATATCAAACAAAAAGCGCACTGCGGTAGAAGACACAGTAATCATGGCGGCAGAAATCACGGCAAAGATAATTACGTTAGCCCAGTTATAGAGCTTGGTCATTGAATCGCCAGCAATTTTATTTAAATAATTGTACAAACTTAAACGGGTTTCAACGGCAATAGGCGCAGTCAGTAGCCACCAAGAACACATGGCTAACAGGTTACCAATCAGTAACCCTAAAAGGATATCTATCGTCGATGCACCTAGGGCGACAAAGGTTGCACCAATCACAAATTCGGTTGCAGCAACATGCTCCCCAGCATATAAACCTGCAAAATGTTTCCAACCGTGCAACTTATTCTTAGCGACGGGAAGCTGCTCTTCATTCATTTGATGAAATGAAGAATCTCGGTGACTTGTTGTCATTATTGTTATATTCCTATATTTTCAGGTAAATTAATCCCTCACCAATATCGATGATAAAATTATGCAACTTACCTTTTTGACTATTTATTATTTCTGTTTAACTGAAATAATAACCCCATTGACGTTCTATTTTTATTAATACGTTTTGCTGCATATAAAGTTTAAGCACCAATAACACTTTATTGCTGATACTTATTGTATTGTGGTTTACATTGAGATAAACCGACTGACATTATTTTTTAGTCAGTGTTTAAAATTACAATCTATTTCTTAAGCTCTATTTCTTAAGTTCTATTAATTAAGCTCTATTGATTGACATACAGAGAGTAAAATCTATTTACGCCAAATCACTTTCACATCCATAATTCCAGTGACTCAGCCTACTCTGTTAGCATTCTATAATTTATTTCACTTTTGCAAGTATTTGCTCGGCGGTATATTCATTAGTAATTAATGAGTTAATTAACCCGCCTTGCAATGCTGCACATATCGCATTCACTTTACTTTTACCTGCGGCAATACCATAAACGGGTTTACTGGCATTGGGTGTTAACGGCGCACTCATCACTAATTGATTAATGGGATGTGCTAATAACTGCCCTTGATGATCGTAAACCCAACTAATGATTTCACCTGCTGCGCTATCGCTCACCAATTCATTCAATTTATCTTGGTCAATAAAGCCATCGAGCATTAAGGGTGATTGCTCGCCCATCTGCCCTATACCAACAAATGTCGCATCCGCCTGTTCAACCAACGCTAAAATACTTTTTATCGGCGCTAACTCATGCAAAATGTTTTTCTCTGTCACTGAGTTTGCAATAACCGGCAATGGCATTGGGTAATGTTTAGCTTGGACTCTGTTCGCCATGCTGACAACAATATCAAATGCTGAAGCTGAACCGTCTGACATCATATTACCGAGCAACGACACAATTTTATGTTGTGGGCATTGCATTGACGGTAACTCATCAATACACGCCTTAAGTGCCCGACCCGTTCCAAATGCCAGCGTTTTCGGTTGTGCCGACTTTAAATAGCGTTCTACCACAGCCGCACTGGTCTGTGCTAAGCCATGTACCGAGCTGTCATCACTGGGATCACTAGGGACAATCTCGCACTCAAGTAAAGAAAATCTGTTTTTAAGTTGCTCAGCCAATTCCATGCATTTTGCAATGGGATGGTCTAAACGGACTTTAATTAAGCCTTCACTCACCGCTAGTGCAACGAGTCGCTGTGCAGATTGCCTTGATACCTCTAATTTCTGTGCTATTTCATCTTGAGTATTTTTAGCCACGTAATACAACCACGCCGCTCTAGCTGCATCTTCTAATCGCGCTAATTCTGAATTTGATTTACTGTCCATGATATTCCTCATTATTCAGTGTTAACGCATTATGCTGGGCATTAACTGAGCGAAATCTTGCCAATCTGTTAATGCCGTAACCTGTGGAAAAGTCTTAGCAACCGGATGATTGTGGTAACTAATATGTCCACCACCCACATAATGAATAACAGGCATATTGGCTGCGACAGCGGCTGTTACGCCAAAAAAGCTGTCCTCTATCACTAAGCATTGTTCTGGTGCTACACCCATACGCCTGGCTGCATGTAAAAATAAATCCGGTGCTGGTTTACCGTTTTCAACTTCGCTGCCGGTAAAAACATTTCCAGCAAACACATCGCTTAATCCCACCACCGCCAACGCTTTTGTTGTTCGCGGTAAACTGCTGCTTGTGGCAATGCAAAATGGCACAGTTAAGGCAGCGAGCACCTCTTTAATGCCATTCGTAACGGTTAAATCACGCTCAAATGCCAATAACAACTGTTCTCGGTACTGCAATTCAAAAGCATGTGGCAACGTTATATTCAACAAACTGTTAATTTTGGTCGCCACAGTCGCAAATTGGCAGCCTAAAAAATGTTGCTGCACAAACGCCATATCAATCTGGGCACCCAACACGGCTAATTTGTCGATTAACACATTCGCGCTGATGACTTCACTGTCGATCACAACACCGTCGCAATCAAAAATGACTAACTTTGGCTTTGTATCCATAAACCAGCCTTAATGAATAAAGAAAATTAAGGTCCTATTTTACAATGGCTTTAAGCTAAAAATCCCACTTAACTGTCTATGTTAGGCATTATTCGATGCTTATTACGCTGCGTCATTATCTGTAATCAGGGTATGACTACCCTAAATCGAGCTTTTGCACCCAGCGTGAGCATATGCCCTTTCATTGAGCATATTCCCTCTTCTCAATATTGATGTCAATCACATTTCTTGAATTAAATAAGCAAATCGAGCTTTAGCGGTTGCTTATGTACGTTTTGTGATAATAAAATGTTATTTAAATTCAATAGAATAATATTAAGTGCACTTTGGAAGTACGATAATTAAACGATTCAACTTGAGCGAAAATCATTCAATCTGTAATACAGAACAATCAAGATTGAAGCTTAATATTGTCATTTGACGCCTTGTACATTGCACCAATTAAACGCATTTTGAAGATGCAATGCGCAAGCTTATTTGCACTCAAGGTGAATGGCTGAACGCTGAGATTTGAAGGTTGAAGATTGAAGATTGAAGATTCAATTAGCACTTGATCATCAATCGCCATTCACTCAATAACATGTAATTGATATGCATATCTACAACACAAAAAAGTGCAAAAATCGTACACACAAGTTGTAATAAAATTACATTTGTCGCTTTTTTGTGGTCAGTATCACAGCATATTCACCCTATAAACTGTAATTTTATTTACAAAGAATATTTTGCAAAAACGATTTGTTGAATATTTTTAGAGGAAACTATTATGACTGTAACCAATACTCAAGAGCTTGACCTACTGGTAGAACGCGTTGCCAAGGCGCAGGCCGAATTTGCTAACTTTAGCCAAGAGCAAGTAGACAAAATTTTTAGGGCTGCGGCTTTTGCTGCTGCAGATGCGCGCATCTCTCTTGCTAAAATGGCGGCTACAGAAACAGGCATGGGTGTGCTTGAAGACAAAGTGATAAAAAACCACTTTGCGTCTGAATACATTTATAACAAGTACAAAGATGAGAAAACCTGTGGCATTTTGTCTGAAGACTTAACCTTTGGCACTATTACGATTGCAGAACCTGTCGGGATTATTTGCGGTATTGTGCCCACAACCAACCCAACCTCTACCGCGATTTTTAAAGCGCTTATAAGTTTAAAAACCCGTAACGGCATTATTTTTTCACCGCACCCAAGAGCAAAAAACTCAACCACAACAGCAGCAAGAATCGTACTCGATGCAGCTGTAGCGGCTGGCGCACCCAAAGACATTATTGGCTGGATAGATCAACCCAGCGTTGCATTGTCTAATCAATTAATGACGCATGAAAAAATCAACCTCATTTTAGCCACCGGTGGCCCAGGTATGGTGAAAGCCGCCTACTCTTCTGGCAAACCAGCCATTGGCGTTGGCGCGGGTAATACTCCTATCGTTATTGATGAAACCGCAGACATTAAACGCGCTGTGAGTTCAATTTTAATGTCTAAAACTTTCGACAACGGCGTAGTGTGTGCTTCTGAGCAAGCTGTCATTGTGGTAGAAAGCATTTATAAGCAAGTCAAAGAGCGTTTTGCTCATTACGGCGGCTATATGTTATCTAAAGCCGAAACCGCCGCAATGCAAAGCGTCATTCTTAAAAATGGCGGCCTAAACGCCGACATCGTTGGTCAAAGCGCAGTCAATATCGCCCTTATGGCAGGTATTACCGTGCCAGGCCACACCAAAGTATTGATTGGTGAAGTGACAGACATTAATGACGTTGAAGCGTTCGCCCACGAGAAGTTATCTCCGTTATTGGGTATGTATAAAGCCAAAGACTTTAATGAAGCCATGGATAAAGCTGAAGCCCTAGTCACTTTAGGCGGCATTGGCCACACCTCTGGTTTATATACCGATCAAGACACCCAGGAGGCACGCGTTAAAGCCTTTGGTTTTAGAATGAAAACCGCGCGTATTTTAATTAACACCCCTGCTTCACAAGGCGGCATTGGTGACTTATACAACTTTAAATTAGCGCCATCGTTAACTTTAGGTTGTGGTTCATGGGGCGGTAACTCAATTTCTGAAAACGTTGGCCCAAGTCACTTAATCAACAAAAAAATGGTCGCCAAGAGGGCTGAAAACATGTTGTGGCACAAGCTTCCATCATCAATCTATTTCCGCCGTGGCAGTTTACCGATTGCCCTTGAAGAATTAAGCGACAAGAAACGTGCGTTAATCATCACCGACAAGTTCTTGTTCAATAATGGCTATTGCAACGAAACCTTAAAGATCTTGAAAGCACAAGGGTTAGAAACCGAAGTGTTTTACGAAGTCGAAGCCGACCCAACATTAGCCATTGTCCGTCAAGGCGCTAAAGTGGCTAATAGCTTCCAACCGGATGTGATTATTGCATTAGGCGGCGGTTCACCTATGGATGCAGCGAAAATCATTTGGGTCATGTACGAGCACCCAGATGTTGATTTTGCTGACTTAGCCTTACGCTTCATGGATATTCGTAAACGTATTTACAAGTTCCCTAAAATGGGCCGTAAAGCGAAAATGGTGGCCATTCCTACCACATCAGGCACAGGCTCAGAAGTCACACCATTTGCGGTAGTCACCGATGAAGTGACAGGTAAAAAGTACCCTATTGCAGATTATGAATTGACACCCAATATGGCCATTGTTGACCCTAACCTTGTGATGGACATGCCTAAGTCATTAACGGCCTTTGGCGGTATTGACGCGGTAACTCACGCATTAGAAGCGTATGTCAGTGTAATGGCAAACGAATACAGTGACGGCCAGGCATTACAAGCTCTCGATTTACTGGTGAAATACTTACCAGACGCCTATGAGCTTGGAGCAAAAGCCCCTGTTGCCCGTGAGAAAGTGCATAATGGCGCCACCATTGCCGGTATTGCATTTGCCAACGCATTCCTGGGTGTCTGTCACTCAATGGCACACAAATTAGGTGCTGAGTTCCACTTAGCACATGGTTTAGCTAATGCACTGTTAATCTCTAACGTTATTCGTTTTAACGCCACAGACATGCCAACTAAGCAAGCGGCGTTCAGCCAATACGACCGCCCTAAAGCATTATGTCGTTATGCCGCCATTAGTGAACACTTAAAGTTAGGTGGCAAAACAGATGAGCAAAAAGTTGAAAAGCTCATTGAGAAAATCGAAGAGCTTAAGAAGGTCATTGGGATCCCCGCCTCTATTCAAGAAGCCGGTGTCAACGAAGCAGACTTTATCGCCAAATTGGATGAACTTGCAGAAGATGCATTTGATGACCAATGTACTGGTGCTAACCCACGCTACCCACTCATTAGCGAGATTAAACAAGTGCTATTAGACAGCTTCTATGGCCGTGCTTATAAAGACTAATGTTATAAAATGCTAATACAAAACGCCTTAAGTGCCACCGCGCTTAAGGCGTTTTTTATGTTAATGCCATCGATACTGCGCTGTTTGCATGGATTTGAGTGGTGTCGTATAACGGTACTTGAGTGTGTTGTTGCTGCACTAATAAAGCAATTTCAGTGCATCCTAAAATCACCGCTTGCGCGCCTTGAGCAAACAACTTATCGATAATGGTTAGGTAAGCTTGCCTTGATTGCGGATTGATGGTGCCTAAACATAATTCTTGATATATCACGTCATGAATTCGCGTTTGGTCATCGGAATTGGGCACAATCACTTCAATGGGGTAATTGTCACTGATCCTGCGTTTGTAAAAGTCTTGCTCCATAGTAAAGCGAGTGCCTAACAAACCGACTTTAGTGATGCCGTCGGCCAGAAGTGCATTGGCGGTCGCATCGGCAATATGTAAAATCGGGATCGAGATTTTCGCCTGTATCTCATCAGCCACTTTGTGCATGGTATTGGTACAAATAATCACAAAATCAGCACCACCGGCTTCAACCGCTACAGCGGCATCTGCTAATATCTTGGCAGTATCATCCCATAACCCTTGATGTTGTAACGTTTCGATTTCAGCAAAATCAACACTGTACAAACAAATCTTAGCTGAGTGTAATCCACCTAAGGCCGCCTTAACCCCCTGGTTAATCGCCTGATAATAGCTTTGCGTCGACTCCCAGCTCATACCACCAATCATACCAATGGTTTTCATGCTTATTCCTGTGAAATAAGAAGTAATTAAAGTATGAACACTTATAGCAAAAACTTATTAATGCATCCACAGATAAACGTTACTCTATAGCGACTAAACTTCAGAGTAACGCTGCCGTAGCAATGCATTGATTTCAGATAACAATTCGATATGTTTTAGCGGCGTCATTCCCAACAGTCATAGCAATCAAGTTTATTAACGAACCATTCGCTCATTAGGACAAATTCAGCCCTTTTAACTTATGACAAATTGACTGATGACGTTGTTTCAATTGCTCATGATTACTCGCAAAAGCATTATGAGCCTTATGTTGAGTATCGTGGTTAACCTGAGCACCATTATGCCCTCCTCGTTGACCCGAGCGTTCATGCGCACCAATTAATTTTTCATGGCGTGCAATCTCAACCTCATGAGTCATTATTTCATGTTCATGCGCGAGAATTTGCGCTTCATGTTGGTGAATTTCGGCTTCGATACTGTGCAGGGTAGCGAGCAATTTGCTGTGCTCAATACGCCAGTTTCTATGGTCGGCATGCCATTGTTGGTGATCTAAGTGGTCATGTTTGTGGTCACTATGGTCGAGCTGGTGATCGTTATAATCATGATTGTGTTTGCTATTCATAATGGACTCCTTCTGGATAAAAAGTCTTTAGCAAGTGCCCTATTAATGTCATACCACCTAACGATAAGCGTAATGATATAAACTGCACGATTATCAGTTAACAGTGCAGTTTTGTTGGCCCCAGTGACCAAAGGGAACGAATGTTGCGCTTTGTGTTAGATTTCGACCTTTATTACCCACCAAAAACTGGTTTATTTTTTGTTCCCTACACTACCAATTTCCTCCTAATTTGTTTTGGAGTCAACGTAGATCCGGTATTTCTCTTATTAGTTTTAATGCCCATAGTGGAGATCGCTTACAGAGAGGTAGAAATGGTGTATAAAATGATTTTAGCTAGTCATAATGATAGTGTTGCTGCCGAGGAAGGTGAGTCGGTAAGGCATTGTTAATAATAATTTTAATTTGTTCCGGTTCAGATGAGTTTGATCAAACGCTATTATTTAAAAGATTACTCATCAAGGCCAAACTTTTTCCGAATGCGTTTAGCCCATGATGGCCTTTGTATTTTGTAGCTGTATATACTCTCTGGCACAATGATATTCGGGTTGGCTAATACAAGTGCATAAAAAAACGCACGTCGATCAAATCCACGATAGTTTGAGTACATTAGTTGCCTATGCTCTCCATTTTTGAGCACTATCAGGTTTGAAATAGATTCTTGCCCTGTATGGCTGATTTGCTTCAATTGCGTAATGTCAGAAACCTTGACCTGCCAACTCACATCACTAAAGGTGGGATCAAAATAGGACAAAGTGGTTTGCGTGACACACACCCTAATTTGTTTATTTTCAAACCAGAACCATAATGTTAAACCAAGCAATATCGCTTCAACAACCCAAATGGCAATATCAACAACCTCAAACAGCTGTGCTACCGCATGAGTATCGTTCGTTAACGTTGGCAGATATTTGTGCGCTGCTACGTATAAAAGGAATGCCACGCCAGCATTTAAAATCAGTAACAATGCTGAAGAACGTTGTTTCCTGGTATAAATGAAGTAAGTTGTCATGCTGACCCTTTATGAGAAGCTAGGTTTTATTATTACTCAACTAAATTGCTGACCCAACTAAATTGAAAGGCTTTTTAAGATATGGCCTACGGCCACTAACGTCGTGGCGTTCCAGCAACATTTTCGCTTTTTAACCAAAGAACAGCAGCAATAATGCTTTTATAGGTTCTAATTCATCGTTAGTTGCACCCTTAAATATAGGTGCAACAGCAACAATTGGTGCAGGTTCAGTGATCACTAGTACCGTTGAAGATGACCAACTAGCAATAGCACGCTCTAAGCAGAGTAATTTAACGGGTTGGAAACGCCCAGTTAAAAAATAATAAGCCAACACCTTTTTAAAGCGAGTTATATACTCGCTTTTTTATTGCTTAAAGTTTGCTAGTTACTTAAACTATATTGTTAATGGATTAAAAAAACACACATAAGGAAAGCCAGATGTCTGCATACGCTCGCCGTGCTATTGCCGAAAGGCAACGTCAAAATCAAATCAAAAGTCTTCTATCGGGTAACAATCACACGCTGATACAAATGAACTCTGCAGAGTTTGTAGATTACATATTTCTGTAAAGATGAAGCAAGGTAAATCTCGTTCAGAAGTTGTTGATTGGCTTGATGAGTTACTGGAAGAGCATAATTCACTATCAAGTAAATGGAAACGAATTAAAGATCCATTAAAGGCAGGAGCTGGGTTATACCCCAGGGCAAGATCACGAAGCTTTACCTTGACTTAAGTTTGTGATCTTATACTTCTTTTTAGTAAGAAGTAAGTTAACCCATGTCGCAACTACAGCTATTCAAGTACTTTTCAAACATTGATGACCCCCGTCAACAAGGTAAAGTTGTCCATAAACTCTTTGATATCCTATTCCTTACCCTCAGCGCAGTGATTGCTGGATGCCAAGGGTGGGAAGAAATTGAGGATTTTGGACACGACCGTCTCGATTGGTTACGCAAATTTGTCTCTTTTGAAAATGGTATTCCTAAACATGACACGATAGCGAGGGTTATCAGCACTATTGATATGAGTACGTTTCAATCCTGCTTCTCTAAATGGATGCAAGACTGCCACCAAGTCACAGCTGGACAAGTGATTGCTATTGATGGAAAAAGATTAAAAGGTTCATTTAATCAGTCTGATAGAAAGGATGCCATTCATATGGTGAGCGCGTTTGCTTGCGAAAATGGCGTGGTGATTGGACAACAAAAAACCGACTGTAAATCGAATGAGATAACCGCCATTCCAGTCCTGCTGGATCTATTAGAGATAAAAGGTTGCCTAGTCACCATCGATGCCATGGGATGTCAAAAAGCCATTGCCCAGAAAATTTTAGATAAAGATGCCAATTACCTGCTGGCACTTAAAGGCAATCAGCCTATGTTATTGGCCCAGGTTGAAAAATTATTAGGACCAGAAATCAGCCGCCAGTGTCAGGATGGAACGCTGTTTCAGGAAGCGGATTACCAACGAAATAGAGAAGAGTATCGATGCTGTATTGTTAACAATGACATGAGTCAAATACCCGCTGCGGCAGATTGGCCAATGTTAACAACAGTTGGGGTGATCGTTTCTTATCGAAAAGAAAAGGGCAAAGTATCCAAAGAGTTAAGTTTTAGGTACTACATCAGTTCAGCCACGTTAACGGCAGAAGAGTTGGCAGCAAGTGCCCGAGAGCATTGGAGTATCGAAAATGGATTGCACTGGAAACATGATGTTGGAATGAAAGAAGATGATTGTCGTATCCGACGTGATGGTGCACCGGAAATCATGGCAAGTGTTAGGCATGTTGCAGTGAATCGTCTTCAGTCAGAGACAAGCTTTAAGAAAGGAGTAAGAGCAAAACAAATGAAAGCCAATCGCAACACCAATTACCTTGAAAAGGTTATTTTTGGCAAGTGAATTTTCATGCTCTTACCCTGGCCCCAGGCATGTAAGGCCATGTTATTCGTAAAACTCAAATTAGTCTTTGTTGATGACTCTATTACAATCTGGATCAGAAAAAACATCGTCTAAAATATTCACGACACAATGCATAAAAACAACAGAATCACTTAATAAAGATAATTCTGCATCGAACAATAATCTAGCATCAGATACTTTCAGATTATGGATATCTAAAAAACTAAGCTGTTTGAAATTATGAGTTATTTGCAGTTCTTTATCATAAATAGAACAAATGTCGCGCCTATTTATTAATTTGTGTGAGCCTGACTCTAGGTTTTCAATTCGCAAACAAGGAAAATCACTGTCAGGGTGAAATAAAATCCATCGAAATACTTTATTATTAACTCTATTAACTCCAATTTCCCATGCATCAAAACTAACATATGTTTCGTCTTGCTCAGCTTGAGCATTAGAAAAAAGAATAATTAACAAAACAATTAAAATAGAAAATGCTATCTTCATCTAAATAACCTATGATTGAATGAATTTTATACGAGCTTGTCGTCTGGAAGAAGGAACCGCTCCCCAATTAGCTTCTTTCATTATTTCTTTTGTAAACTCAACAAGATCATTTGATGCTATATGCTTCTGTAAAAATCGACGTGAGCTCCCATGATAATCACCTCTAAAACATAAATCGATTATCACTTTCCATTCCTTTGATTATTCTTGTACATGTCAATTTAAAAATTTAAAAATTAAAAAAATCTTCTTCGTCATCGTTTAATTCATAAACATCAAAATCAGTTTCCCAACGACAAATACTCGATCCATCAAACTCTAAATTACGATTACGTTTGTTCGGAAAAGTAAAATCAACCTCCTTAGAGGTTAAATCAGCATTCAATGTTGCTAATTTTTCTTTTACTTCGGGAGACTCTTCGATACCGATAACACTAGAACGCCAAAGGAGGTACGATTTACCGTCATGAAACAGTTCAATTTGCTGCTCAGTAAAATTATGAACAAACATGTCTCCCGGTTTTTTTGAACTTAAATTAACTTCGGGCATAGAGAATTCTCCATTTTCGTCTGTTCGAGTTTCATCATTTTCAACAAACTTATGGATATACTTTAGTTGCCGTGTCACTTTAGCGCCAACAACAGGTTTCCCATTTACCAAAACCTGTCCTTTTACTTCTGAGCACATGTGCACGTCGTATGTTTTTAGTAATCCAAACATGTTGAGCAAATCTCCCTATTAAAAAGACTCTCGTTAATTAAATATCTATCGACGATACTTCATCTTAACCCGTTAAAAGTATTTACCTTCAATCAAAAAACGCGGAAGTGAATCACTTTCAACCGTTACCTCATTACCCATATCGTGCCACATACATACATGCCATGCCGAGTAGTTGTAGGGGTATAAATGAATCGACAGGGATACCACCAGGGTCTGACTCATTAATATGGTAGACATTTAGACGGTCCTTTATAATCATTGAGGTTTACGGCGCTGTTACGTCAAAGTCATTTTTCACTAAAAAATCAGGAATGTAATCAGTTTCAACTGTTAGCTGGTAACCTTTAATATCATAAGCATGGCTAGCAGCAGCAATCAATGGCAGTGATATCCATCCTTGCTGCTCCATTTTATCCTTTTTCCAATATTTTTTATGAGCCTCTAGCGCCTCTACCATGGCTTCATTAAATTCATCTTGTGCATTGGCAGTGTAAATACAGCGATATACTGGCATCAAAGGCAACAAAATATGTTGTACATAACGGCGACGACCAGACGCTATTGCATTCGGGTCGGCCGCAATTAATGCTGCCTCAAGTAAGTCACCCATATTGGCTTCAGGCTCAAATAAACCCTTCATTAAATTAATAAGCGCAGTATCAAATGCATCAGCACTAATGTTTGCATTATCAAACACACTTTTAGGTACTTGAATAAGTTGCTCTATCGCTTTTTTGTCACGCAGTGTTACCGCTGCATAAAATACTTTTTCCCACACATCGGTATGTAAATAAGCACCCGCAGGGCCACCTGTTAACGCAAAAGTATCATTATTGATAGTAACATCGAAGGTTTCACCTTGCCGGCAAGCAAATGCAAAATTGGCGCAACCAAACTCTTTAATATGTCGTAAATAGCGCACAATTTGTTGATGGGGCACTTCAGCCAACACCGCATCACCAAAGGCATCAATGGCATCTTGAATAGAGCCACCTAAAACACCTTGAGAGTTTTTAGTTTTAATAGTGTTGATGCCTCTAGGTAATAACTCTTCGTATTCATTAATATCTTCAAGTAACAATTCCATTTTTGTTTCTTTGTAATGTCTTGCTATCATGTATTATATTCCGTCTTTTTTTAAGTGTAGGTATTGCTAAAATCACTGGTTTTAGTTTTGGCTAACGAGCCATCTTTATGTAGTTTTTGGCTGACCCTTTTCGATGAAAGGCAAAAGTCAGAATCAGGGGCTGATTACACTTTTTGACCAGCACCAAAAATAATCTCTTCCCTGAAATCATCACTCCAACAAGCTCTATTGAATTTCTGATTCTGGCTTGTTTTAGCGGGATGTAGCTTCACTAGATTTAA